>CAZMQR010000159.1:0-6126 GCA_964568325.1 uncultured Chloracidobacterium sp.
GGTCCGTCTGGACCTCGTAATTAGCCGCGAAACAACTGCAAAAGTCGGCCCATCGACCAGATCTGCGACAGGCAGGCCTGCCGTGTCAACATCTCCGACGGCTAGGATCGATCTTGCAGCATCGTTCATCGTAGTTACACAGCCATCCTTATCGAGCGAAGCAACGCCGGTCGGCAGAGTTTCCAGAACGGTCTCGATATAACGTCGACGTTCCGCAAGTTCCGCAGCGTTCGACTCAAGCTTTGCAGACATCTCATTAAACGCCGCGACGAGTATCGCAAGTTCGTCCTCGGCGAGAACGTCGACGCGGTGGCCGAAGTTCCCTGCAGCGATCTCGCCGGCACCCTCGGCAAGTGCCTTGATAGGCGTCGTTAGGCCGCGTGCAACATAAAAGGCGATCCATGAGGACGCAAACATCAGGAGGAACGTCATGACGCCGAGCGTCAGTAGAGCGACGCGGCGAATGGTCTGCTGCTGTTTGTTCAAACGGTCTAGTTCGGCGAGCGAACTGTCGATCGAAGGTTGGTTTGCGTTGCGTGCCTGTTGTATTACCTGTTGAGGAAGCTGAGAAAACCAACGGTCGAGGGCCCTATTCATAAACAAATATGAGAACGAGGCCATCGCGAGTATCGGCAGCAGGCTGACGAGGAAGAAATATGCCAGCAGCCGCGTCTTGATCTTGGCACCGAGTTCGAACGTGCGCCGTTCGCGTACGAGCTTGATAATGCTCCGCAGAAAGATGAACGCAAAAACGATGAGCGCAAAAAAATTCAGCGTCATCAGGGCGTAGAGCAGGATCAGGTCGTTTGCGGTCTCGATCGAGAACGACTTCCATAGGTTGGACATCTGCAGAACGGCCCCTAGTACGAGGGCAGTCACCATCAGCGTACCGATCACCCAAGGCGCCTTTCGTCGACGTAGAGTGCGTTCTTTGCTGTTCACTTGAGTCAGTTTAGCACAAAGCCGCGCGGGCTTTGCGGTCATCACTAGGTCGGCTAGAATTACCACAACAGGACACGATGCGTTGGCTTTTTCTCGATTCGACAGGTGTTGTGCGCAGCGGTTGGAGGGCCGTCGTCTTTCTCGTCGCTTACTTCATCATTGCGGGAGGCGTTATCCTCACGTCGCTCGCCGTCGCCGCACGCTTTCCCACCGGCGGTTCGCTATTGCGGCTGTTCATAACGTTTTCGGTCGCGGCCGCCGTCGCTGTTGCACTCGGCTGGTTCTTTGGACGATTCTTTGAAAAAGTTCCGTTCAGAGAGCTCGGCTGCACGTTCTCAGGGCCGTGGCTCAGAAACCTTCTTCTGGGACTCGCTGTCGGCGGAGCAGCGTTCTTCAGTGCCGTCTTTGTCGCCCTGCTTGGAAGGGGTATGACCTTTACGGTCAATACCACCTCGTCCGGGTCTGCGATCGGCTGGACACTATTAGGCACGCTCGCCGTGTTCGCTGCGGGAGCAGCTTCTGAAGAGACGTTGTTTCGCGGCTATCTGCTTCAGACGTTCTCACGTTCCCGACTGTCATGGCTTGGCATCTTAGTAACGTCGATGCTCTTCGCAGCCGCCCATAATGACAATCCTGCGGCCGATCCACTGGCGATCGCGAACACGCTTTTGGCCGGCGGCTGGTTCGCAGCAGCCTATTTCAGGACGCGCGACCTTTGGTTCCCCTTCGGTGTTCATCTCGCATGGAACTGGCTGCAGGGGCCGATCTTTGGCATTAATGTCAGCGGCATCGCCGAATTCAGTCCTGATCCCGCTCTACGGGCCATAGACAGCGGTCCCGCGTGGCTCACGGGCGGCAGCTACGGCATCGAAGGAGGTATTGCTTGTACGATCGCATTACTTATATCGATGGGATTGATCCTCTTGCTTCCGGGCCTGTATCCGGCAAGTCATTCAACCGCAGACAACACCGATAACGCAGACAAGAACGGAAAAATGCATCTCACATAATCCGCTCTGTCGACGGTTGCTCGACTTATCCTTGCTGAATTTTGAAGCTTATATCAACCGACCGGGCCGAATGCGTTATCCGTCCGACAGATATCAGATCGACTCCAGCCTCAGCAAATGAACGCACGCGGTCGAGGTCCATTCCGCCCGAAGCCTCGATGATGACCTTGGGATCGAGGTCACGCGCCATTTGGACGAGCTTAGCGGCCTCTTCGGGCGTCTGATTGTCGAGCATCACGATCTCTGCCCCGGCTTCGATCGCTTCCCTCAATTGAGCCCAGTTGGTGATCTCAACTTCGACCTTATGAAGATGTCCGACAGACTGTTTCGCCGCCTGGACGGCCTCGGTGATGCCGCCAGCGAGAGCAATGTGGTTGTCCTTGATTAGCACACCGTCGTCGAGTCCCATTCGATGGTTCTTGCCGCCACCGATCGTGACAGCGTATTTCTCGAGCATCCGCAGGCCCGGCGTTGTCTTCCGCGTATCCACGATCTGCGCACTCGTTCCTTCAATAGCCTTGACGTATGCACGCGTAAGCGTGGCGATGCCGCTCAAACGCTGAATTAGATTTAACGCGGTCCGTTCGCCGACGAGAAGGACGTCCGCATAACCCTTCAGCGTCGCAAACACCGTCCCCGAAGCGATCTCGTCCCCGTCAACGCTCGATGTTTCCATTTCATCGATATCGGGATCAAGATGAACGAAAACCGCCTCTGCCACCATCAGGCCGCACAGGACGAGATCCTCTTTTGCGAGAAATCTACCTAGTCCGCGCGTGTCCTGCGCTACCGTTGCCGTCGTAGTAATATCGCCACGTCCGATATCCTCGGCGATAAATTCACCGACCGCACGCATCACGTCGCTCGTTTCGAGCCAATTCATTTTCTACTGTCCGATCCGAGTCATTTCTACAACCAAAAGCCGAGGCCCGTCAATTTCAATGCCAACAGGCTCCGCTCCGGCATCCCTTATTACTCGCGCCGCCTGAACTATTGCTCCGAATGTAGTGGTCACGGAGGGGACAAGGAATACCGATTTTACTACCTCGTTAGTTCTCTCATCGAAAATGCCGTTCTCCGTTCGCTCTGCGAAGATGTCGCTCAAACGCTTGGTTAGCGAAGCGGTCGTATGCGACTCGCCGTTTAGCGATAACTTCCCATCCTTCCTAAAAGCAATTCCAAGGTACAGCGGATTCGGTTTGATGTCCTGGCTCGGGCTTTCCGAGTTGATCTTCGTAATAACGGCCCCCACAATGTCGGACGCGTCCTTTTCGGCTAAGATCAGTCCGAAGGTGTCGAAATGCACTGTCCGTCCGAGCTTCAGGACCTTTACGACTTGGCTGAAAGAGACCCTTGAACCGGCCTTCAGGTAAACGATCCGCTCGCTCGGGTTCCGCTCGTCCATCGCAGCATCCAAAACTCGACCCAGGCGATTGAGCGTGATCGCTTTGTCACCAAACTTGAAACGGCCCTTGGCATCGACGGAGACAACGATTGGTTCCGCTTTTTCCACCCTTGGTCGTGACCGTCGCCCGTCAGGCGAACTCAGGGTCCTGGCAACGAAGATCGTAGGAACTCCGCAAACAATCAGAGCTAGAACAGATATTCTCTTTAAGAGATCCATAGTGCCTCCGGCTAATATCAGTAGATAATACACCAAGACCCGCATCGTCCCTTACGGATTCGCAACGAAAGTTTCACTCAACCGATTGACTTACCGTTGCCGCAAGAGTATTCTCATCGGAACTCACCCACGATTGTAAAAACGAAAAAAGGAGAAACGTAGACGTGAAGAATTTTTTTGGACTCTTGATAGTCGCTCTGGTGTTGATGACCGCCGCATGGGAATGCAGCATTGGCGAGGCGAAGATGGGCAGTTTCAAGACATCTAAGGACAAGGACGGCAAGCAGGAGGCGACGACCTTCAAAGCCGGCGATACATTGTATGCAAATGCCGAGATAAGCGGCGGATCAAAGACGACAACCAAGATATGGCTTCAGGACTCGGGCGGTAAGACGGTCCCTGGATCGGAGGTAAAGGTCGAACTCCCGAGCGCCGGCACAGCGCAATACTCGCTACCTCTGCCCGCGACCTTCCCGGGCGGTAAGTACACCGTCTATGCTGATATGCTCGACGACAAGGGTGAAAAGAAAGACGGCAAATCCGTCGCCGTCAGCATTGAAGGAGGGACGCCGCCAAAATCGGACGACAAGGCAAAGAAAGACGAAGCAGCCGACGACGAGGACGAGAAGTAAGCGTCCTTAGGCAAAAGCAAAAGGCGGAAGAGATCACTCGCTTCCGCCTTTTTTTTTTAGTTTAGGGCATCAAGATTCGCCTTGAGCATCCCGATCTGCTCCGCTAGCTCGCCTTGCCGAACGCGTAAAGCCTCAACCTTCTCGACCGGGGCCCGTTCAACAAAACTTGTGTTTAGCAATTGCCCATCGAGTCGAGCCTTCTCTTCGGCAAACTTCGCGATCTGCATTGCGAGTCGATTCCTTTCCTTATCGAAATCGATGAGGCCCTCGAGCGGAATGGCGACCTCGGCAACGGATGTCACGGTCTTTGCCGATGCTTTCGGAACGTCAAGGCTGCTTGCGATGATCAGCCTTTCCGCACGTGCGAGCTTCAGGATCTGAGCCTCGTTTGCCGTGAATACCTGTTGAAAAGCGGCGTCGGCCGCAATGTGAACGTCGAACTTGATCGACGGTGAGATCTGCATCTCGGTGCGAATGTTGCGTACGCGTTTGATGACGTCGATCACCGCCGACATCTCGGCATCGGCCCGTTCGTCAATGGCCGCAGCGTCGCCGGGCGGGAATTTCGTCAGCATAATGGTGGCGTCGGCCTGCGAATAGACGAGATTGTTCAGTGCGGCGGACGTGCCCGGCAGCTTCTGCCACAATTCCTCGGTCAGATACGGCATGAAAGGGTGGAGCATCCTGAGCGCGATCTCGAGGATGGTGAGAATGCGCGTAGTTGCCTCGATATCACCCGCATTGATCTCGTCCTTCTTTAGCTCGATGTACCAATCACAGAAATCGTCCCAGAAGAAGTGATACAGCAGCGACACGGCCGTGTGGAATTCGTACTTGTCGAGCGCGGTGTTTACGTCTAGCGCGGTTCGATTTAGCCGAGAGATTATCCAACGATCCGCCAATGCCAGCGGGGCACCCTCGCTACCGCTCGGGGTTCCGCCTGTCTGGGGCCAGATGCGGCTGTGATCAACCGACGCTCCTTCGCTGTTCATCAGGCAAAAGCGCGTGGCGTTCCAGATCTTGTTGGCGAAGTTGCGGTATGTCTCGATCAGCAGATCATTCCATTTGATGTCCGCTCCCGTCGCGATGCTTGCTAAATAGATACGCGTCGCGTCGACGCCGAACTTGTCAAACATCTCCATCGGATCGACGCCGTTGTTACGCGACTTCGACATCGGCTTGCCGTCCTTGCCCAGCACGGTGCCGGTCACCACGACATCCTCGAAAGCTTTCTTGCCTGTGAACTTACGAGTCAGCATGATCATCCGCGAGACCCACAAGAAAATAATGTCGCGGCCCGTAACGAGCACATCGGTCGGCAGGAAGACCTCAAGGTCGTCCGGCGGAGCGGGGACAAGAGTGTCCCCGCTCCAACCGAGGGTCGAGAACGCCCACAAGCCGGACGAAAACCACGTGTCAAGCACATCCTGATCTTGTTTTAACTCCCTGCCGCCTGATCTCTCTAGAGCTTCTTCCCGAGTACTGGCAACATAGACGTTGCCTTCGTCGTCGTACCACGCGGGTATCTGATGGCCCCACCAGAGTTGACGTGAGATGGTCCAGTCCTTAAGGTTTTCGAGCCACGCGGTGTAGACCCTTTCGTGAGGGACCCGAGGCGAGAAATGGGGCACGCCCTCGGTGCTCATGAGATCGAGAGCGAGGTCACGCAACTCGTCCATCTTTACGAACCACTGTTCCGACAGGATAGGCTCAACGATCGTTTTGCACCGCTCGCACACCGGCAGCGACTGCTCGTAATCCTCGATCTTCTCCAGCAGTCCAAGCTCGTCAAACATCGCGACAACCTTTTCACGGGCAGCAAAACGGTCCATTCCATCGAATTCCGCACCCGCTGCGGCGTTCATCGTGCCGTCGTCGTTCATCACGAGAAGTTGTTCGAGGCCGTGCCGTTGGCCGA
>CAZMQR010000160.1:0-6118 GCA_964568325.1 uncultured Chloracidobacterium sp.
CGCGTTCGAACGAGACGTTCCAGGCCGTAAACTGCGCCGCGATCAACGAAAACCTGCTCGAAAGTGAGTTATTCGGACACGAAAAAGGCTCGTTCACCGGGGCCGTCTCGGACAAAAAAGGACTCTTTGAGATAGCCCACGGCGGAACGCTTTTTCTCGACGAGATCGGCGAACTCGACATATCGCTGCAAGCCAAAATATTACGAGCGCTTCAGGAAAAACAGATCCGCCGCGTCGGCGGCACTCGCGAGCTTAACGTCGATGTGCGCGTCGTCGCCGCCACCAACCGCGACCTGCTGCACATGGTCGAGGAAAAACGCTTTCGCGAGGATCTCTATTACCGCCTCAATGTTCTGTCGATCGAGCTTCCCGCACTGCGCGAACGCCGCACGGACATTCCGGTGTTGATCGACTATTTCGTCAAAAAACACACTCGCGGCACCAGCCGAAAGATCGCGATCCAGCCCGAAGCCCGGCGCATCCTCGAGGACTACACCTACCCCGGCAACGTCCGCCAGCTCGAATCCGCCCTCGAACGCGCGATCCTGCTCTGTGAGGACGACAAAGTAACAGCCGACGACCTACCGCCCGAAATGACGTCCGGCGGCGGCCGTACATCTGTCTCATCAGGCGGCGACCTGTTCAATCTGCCGCCCGACGGCGTCAACTTCGAAGACGTAGAACGCAGCCTCATAATGCAGGCCATGTCGCGGACAGACAATAACATTACTAAGTCCGCAAAGCTGCTTGGATTGACGTTTAGGACGCTTCAGTACCGGCTTGAGAAATTCGGTTTCAAGAAGGACGGTGATGATATAAACGAAGCGCTTGACCAATAAGTTCGTGCTAGAATGCTTCGGAAGAGGTTCCTTATGACACCTGAGTTCAACACAGTTTTGAATGCAGCGATGCAATTGCCCCCGGCCGAAAGGCAGAAGCTGGTCAGCCGGCTTTCTATAGTCATGAGCCGAGGAAAAACGGCTGGTGCGGTCGAAAAATACTTCGGCATGTTTCATAGCGATGACCCTAATTCAGCCGACAACGACAAGATAGACGCAGACCTCGCCGAAGAGTATCTTGCTGCGCACGAACCTGAGAATTAATGCTCGTCGACACTTCCGGTTGGTTCTGCATTTTTGACGATGGCGACCATCGCCATGAAACCGCCGTTAAGCTGTATCGTTCACAATCTTCTCGACTAACCCACAGCTACATTGTCGCCGAATTGGTTCCGCTAATGATAACGCGACGAAAAGGCCTGCCAAGAGCACTTGATGCTATAGGTAGCATTCTGGACGACGTTGGTGTTGAAGTCGTTTGGGTTGACCAAACCCTTACTAGACGAGCTGTCGAGTTTTTAGACGAACGCCGTGATAAAACCTGGTCGCTTTGCGATGCCGTGAGCTTCATCTTGATGGATGAGCTTGGAATCACTGAGGCCCTCACTACCGACCGGCATTTCGACAAGGTGGCTTTGTGAAACTTCTGGAATCATAGGAGGCCGCCCATGGAATGGTTCTCAACACTTTCGTTAGCTTTAGGCTCGGCCTGGACGAGCGGTATCAATCT
Source organism: uncultured Chloracidobacterium sp. (assembly GCA_964568325.1). GTDB lineage: Bacteria > Acidobacteriota > Blastocatellia > Pyrinomonadales > Pyrinomonadaceae > OLB17. The sequence goes on from CAZMQR010000160.1 coordinate 1,570, forward strand.
CTACGCCACGGTGACTGTCCTCGGCCTGCTCCAGAAGTTCGGTGCGACCAAACTGCCGGGCGGCCTTGATGCCCTGGATAACTGGTGGATCATCGGTGTCGCGGGCGGGCTGTATCTTGTCGAGTTTTTTGCGGACAAGATACCTTACGTTGATAGCGTTTGGGATGTAGTTCACACGTTCATTCGTGTCCCGGCCGGTGCGGTCGTGGCCTACGCGGCAACGAATCAACTCGACGAGAGCATCACGATACCGGCGGCACTGGTCGGCGGCGGACTGGCGTTTGCATCGCACGGAACGAAGGCGGCGGCACGCGTCGGGGCCAATTTTTTGCCTGAGCCCGTTTCGAATTGGGCACTTTCATTCGTCGAGGACGGCATCGTCCTTATTGGCGTGGTCCTGGCGGTGTTCGCCCCAATGGCCATCGCGACAGTGCTGATACTCTTTCTGCTGTTCTTTATCTGGTTCTTCCCAAAGGTGATGCGGGCCGTTAGAAAGCTCTTCCGCGCCGTCGCTGCCTTTTTCCGTGGCGAGAGCTTTGCCGATGTCGCACGCAAGGCAAACTGACGCGTGGAACGCCTAATCCAAATTCTCGCCGTCGTCCTAGCCGCCGCCGCGGGCGTGCTTTTCTGGCTCGGCAACACAGACGGCCTCTTCATAGCGGCCGTTCTCGGCGCAGTCTGTTTCTTCGTGAGCATCCGGTTCCAGGTCAAGGCCCGCATGGCCGGACGCGACGCAGACGAAACATGATTTTGTTCACCGTCGCTAAGCCGTTAAAATAGTCGATAAATGAGCAACATCGAGCATCTGCTCGCGAATAACAAGCAATGGGCCGAGAGGTCGCGCGAACAAGACTCGCGCTTCTTTGCGCGACTCGCTGACCAGCAAAATCCCGATTATCTCTGGATCGGCTGTTCGGACAGCCGCGTCTCGGCAAATGTGATCGTCGATCTCGCACCGGGCGAGGTGTTCGTTCACCGCAATGTCGCAAACCTCGTGAATCACACCGATATGAACTGCCTGTCGGTGATACAGTTTGCCGTCGAGGTGCTGCAGGTCGAGCACATCATTGTGTGCGGCCATTACGGCTGTGGCGGTATTGTGGCCGCCATGGACAGCGAACGCCATGGCCTGATCGATAACTGGCTGCGGCATATTCGCGACACGGCACATCTGCATGCCGCCCGCCTCAACGCCATTCCCGACGCGATCGAGCGCAACAACAAGCTCTGCGAACTCAATGTTGCCGAGCAGGTGGTAAATGTCGGCGAGACGACGATCGTGCTCGACGCCTGGGAGCGCGGCCAGCCGCTCGCGATCCACGGATGGATCTATGGCCTCGCCGACGGCCTCATCCGCGATCTCGATATCTCGATAGAGAATGAGGCGGAGCTTCGCGGCCTGCGCACGCGGTTTCTCTTTACCGACAAACGCACCGAAGCCGACGCGGCATCGAAATAGTTTCCGGCGGCTTGCCGCCCTATTTGCGGAAAAGCTCTGCTTTTCCGCTTCGCGATAACCTCTTGCCGCGGCTCCGCCGCCGCAATGCGTGCGATATGCGAGCGGCGGCAAAGCCGCGATTAGTTGTGAAGACTGACCGGAAAAGCAGAGCTTTTCCGCAAATTGATGGGCAAGGCCCGATATGATGCATTACAGGCAGCTTAACATTCTGTTGATCTTACTGGTGGCCGCATTAGTGGCCAACGCCCAGATGTCGCGCAAGCCGACGCCCACGCGTGAGCCGGCCGGCGCCATGGCAAAGAGGCCCGACTCAAAGGCAAATTCGCTGCCAAAGATCGAATCGCGAAACGCCTTTAACTCCATCGCCCGCATCTATCATCAAGACACGCCATACGCGATGCCGCACGCGATGTTTGTGATAGATCGCCGCTCGGGCAATAAGGTCTATTTCATCAACTCGCAAAAGTTTCGTTTTCACAAAGATTTTTTGCTGGCGACGTATCTCATCCCTCGCGGCACCGAGATATTCAAGCCGGTCTATATTGACCAGGACCGCCGCTTCCTGGTCGGCACCATAGCGTGGAAGGCGCCTGTCGAGCGTTTCACATGGGAGCTTTGGGAGGGCGACCTCGCGTCAGGCGAGATGATCAAGACGGCTAACGAAGTGATCAACGCGCACTTCTACGAAAAGGTCGCCTACAAGCCCAACTCGATCCGACAGGAGGACGCCTCTGCCAACCTCGGTATCGAGCGCATTTCGCAGGACGAACTCAATCGCAACCAGGCCTATCTCGCGCTCAACACAGGCACGGCGGTCGGCCGAATTCACATCATCGACAAGCTTGATGACACGGTAGAGATCGGCGACAACGAGATCGTCGTGCTGCGCGAGTTGCCGATCACGCTGCCGCCGGTCCGCGGCGTCATCGTCGCAAAGCCGTCATCGCCCTTGTCGCACATCAACATCCTCGCAAAAGGCTGGAATATCCCAAATGTCTATATCAAGGACGCCGACAAGCTGTTTCGCCAGTTTGACACATACGTGATGCGGCTCGAGGCGAGCCTGACTGATTACAAATTCGACATGGCCTCGTCCGACGATATCAAGCAGCGATTCTCGTCGCCCGACCAGCAGATACCGCCCGTCGATCTCAAGACGACCGGCCTTGCCGGGCTAAAGAATATGCGCAAGGGCGACAGCATCAAGTACGGCTCAAAATCCGCGAACCTCGGCGAGATGATGAATTCTCGCGTCGCGGGCGTCATTATTCCGGACGGCTTTTCGGTCCCGTTCTATTGGTATGACAAGTTCATGCGCGACAACGACCTGAACAAGGTCATGGAGGAATTGATGGACACCAATGATTTCGTCCACAATCCGCGAGTCCGCAGGCAAAAGCTCGAGGAGTTTCGCAGCGCGATACAGAACGGCAAATTTGACGACGGACTGCGGGCCGCGATCATCGCCAAATGGAAGACGCAGCTTGGCTCAAAGCCCGTATTCGTCCGCAGCTCGTCAAATAGCGAGGATTTGCCTAATTTCTCGGGCGCCGGCCTTTATTCCAGCGTCCCGAATGTCATCGCCGAGGACAAACTGATCGAGGCAGTAAAGAAGGTCTGGGCCAGCTTGTGGAAATTTGAGGCCTACGAGGCGCGTGTGCGCAATTACGTCAGCCAGACGGACGTTTATATGTCGGCCCTTATCCAGATCGGCGTCGATATGGAGCGCGGCGGCGTGATGATAACAAAAGACCCGTTTGACCCGAAGAGCAAGGACTCCGTGTATATCTCTGCCGTCTGCGGGCATAATTCTAAGGTGGTCGACAACGCGGGCATTCCCGAGCAGATACTCTACAATCCGAAGTCGAACGCCGTTGTCCTGATGACGCTGTCTCAGCAGGAAAGCGCTCTCGCCTTCGACCCAAAAGGCGATCTCAAAACGGTGGATAAATGCGCGGGGGCGAGAAAACGTGTTCTCACCGACGCTCAGACCCGCAGCCTCGCCCGCGTCGCCGGCAGCATCAAACGCGCATTTGGCGGCAAACGCGAGCAGGACATCGAGTGGGGCATGATCGGCAATCGCATCTACGTCGTCCAGTCGCGGCCCTACATCGACAGGTAGAATTCTATGAAGAAACTCATCCTCATCCCCGTTACGTTCTTGCTGACCGCGTGTATGAACACGCCTCAGCCAGTTGTTCAAAATTCGAATTCCGCCGCACCGACCAACGAGCGTCCGCAGACGTCCGTGGCCCATGGCCCGAACGAGAAACAGCCGCCCGCTGCGAATTCGACCGGCGCTCCGTCGAAATGGACGCAGAGCGGCGACGCGATCGACACCGCAAGGTTCGATGCCGCTATTGCGAAGGCCGAAAAGGCCCTGAACGGTAAACCGTCCGACGCCGCAGCGAAAAAGGCCCTCGCCGAGGCATATCTCGCTCGTGCCGACGCCCTGACCGGTGCACGCCAGTACGCATCGGCCCTCGGCGATTATCGCCGCACGCTCAAGCACGACCCGACAAATGGCGACGCAAAAGAATGGGTTGACCGCATCATTCAGATCTACTCTTCGATAAACCGCAGCTACCCCGCCGAGGGCGAAGAGCCGCCGCCGCTGCCGTTCACTAAAGGAAAATAAGCAGATGAAAAGGTGGTTACCGCTATTGCTCACCGCTCTCGTCGCCGGCATCTTCACCGTGCCGGCGTCAGCGCAACGGCCGACTCGCGTTACCTTCAAGCCGGGTGCCCGCTCGGCGGTGGTCAGCGGCACGATGTCGAGCTATAGATCTGTGCGCAAATACGCTATTCGCGTTCGCAAGGGCCAACGGTTGACGACCGAGCCGATCGGCGACGCAAATCCCGTTTCGATCTGGATCACCTCGCCGGACGGCAGTTCATTTGGCGACGACCTCGATTTGTCGTGCCACGCCCGCCGCGAGGTCTTTCCGGCGGCACGCGGCGATTACATCCTGACGGTGCAGGAATGCCAAAAGGCCGACCCGTGGAAGGGGCGTTTTCGGTTCAGGGTAACGGTGCGCTAGACTAGCTCTTTTGCGCGCGGCTTGCGGGCCGCCGCATAGGATTAATATT
>CAZMQR010000161.1:0-6067 GCA_964568325.1 uncultured Chloracidobacterium sp.
GCCGTCCGCGTTGCCGAGGACTCTGTCCAGATCCACGGCGGCTACGGCTACACAAAAGATTACCCCGCAGAAAAATACTGGCGCGACTCAAAGCTCTGCACCATCGGTGAGGGCACCAGCGAGATCCAACGTGTCGTCATCGCCAAAAACCTGCTCAAAGCTTTCTAAAAAAGTAGCTAATAGCGGATAGCTAACAGCTATTAGCTACTTTCCGATCCTAACCAAAAAAGTTTGTTTCATGTGTTGCAATAATGCAACGCATGTGATATGGTTTTCTCCTGAATCTAACCCAAGGAGAAAAAACATGAGTTCAACAGGCACTAGCACAGGCCGTTTGGCGACGGCGTTTTTGGCGGAAATGGATAACGAGGCAAAGGTCGCACGCGAATGCTTGGCGCGCGTCCCGGCCGATAAGTTCGAGTGGAAACCCCACGAAAAGTCAATGACGATGGGCCGTCTGGCCGTTCACGTCGCCGAGATGTTCGGCTGGACGAAAGAGACGCTGACACAGGATGTGCTCGATTTCGCGACGGCCGATTTCAAGCCATTCGAGCCGTCAACGACAGACGAATTGCTCGCGTTTTTTGACGATCACGTCGCAAAGGCGAAAGAGATCCTGTCCTCAACATCCGACGAGACGTTCTTTACCGACTGGACGATGCGCAATGGCGAACAGGTCTATTTCACCATGCCCAAGGTCGCTGTGATGCGCTCCTTCGTGATGAACCACATCATCCACCACCGCGGCCAGCTCAGCGTCTATCTGCGCCTAAACGACATCCCTGTCCCATCGATCTACGGGCCGTCGGCGGATGAAGGTCAGATGTGATCTAGGCGGCTTGCCGCCCTATTTGCGGGGAAGCTTGCTTCTCCGTTTCGGCACCGATCACTCGCGGCTTGCCGCCGCCGTTCCTTTCGGCGGCGGCAAGCCGCGAACGCTTTTTAGCCTGTCGGAAAGGCAAGCCTTTCCGCAAATAGAGCGGCAAGCCGCGAAGAAGTATAATTACGCCTGAACATGGTTGACCTTCAGAAACTGACAGCCGGGGATCCTCGAACCGTCGCGAGGACGATCACCTCGATCGAAAACGGCGGCGACGACGCGGCGGATTTGATGAAAGCGGTCTTTCCGAAGACCGGCAAGGCGTCGGTCATCGGCATTACCGGTGCGCCGGGGGCGGGGAAGTCTTCGCTCGTCGATAAGCTCGCGCTTTATTACAAGGAACAGGGCCAGAAGGTCGGGATCGTTTGTATAGATCCGTCGTCGCCGTTCTCGGGCGGGGCGATATTGGGTGATCGGATCAGGATGTCGGCGCTTGGGACGGACAAGAATATCTTTATTCGCTCGATGGCGACGCGGGGCAATTTGGGCGGTTTGTCGCGTGCGACCGTTGATGCGGTGGCGATACTGGACGCGGCGGGATTCGACAAGGTGATCGTCGAGACCGTCGGCGTGGGCCAGGACGAGGTCGAGATCGTCAAGACGGCGGATGTTTCGGTTGTCGTGCTGGTGCCGGGCATGGGCGACGATATTCAGGCGATCAAGGCCGGGATAATGGAGATAGGCGACGTTTTTGTCATCAACAAGGCTGACCGCGAGGGCGTCTTGAGGACGCAAAAGGAGCTCGAGGCCCTGCTTTCGCTCGCCCATCGCCCCGATATGTGGCATCCGCCGATCGTCAAAACTATCGCGACCGACAGCAAAGGCATCGACGATCTCGCCGCCGCGATCGCAAAATACATGGAATTTCAGGCCGGCGAGGGCAAGAACAGCGAACGCCGCCGCTCGATCGCTCGTTGGCGACTAACAGAGTTACTTCGTGAGAGGTTGCTCGCAGACCTGCTCGGCCGGAACGGAGCGGGTGAGAAACTCGACGCTCTGGCTAACCGAGTTGCGGACAAACAGACCGATCCATATACGGCGGTAGAGGAGTTTTTGAAAAGTGGCTAGTATCCGACGCGCCCCAATATGCTTGTTTTGTGGCACGAAATTTTTTTGCGCGAAATCTTGAAACAAGCTCGGAAAACAAAGGATAAGTTGCCTGTTTGTAATGGTTTGCGGTGTTTCAATGGCCTCTGAAACAAGATGAAACAAGTGAAACACGTTCTTGAGAGAAGATCTCAGTTATCTGTATGAAAATAAACCACTTAGGCATCGCCACCAAGGATATCGACGCAGCGCTCCGTTTTTGGCAGGACGCGCTCGGCCTGGAACACGTTCACAGCGAGACCGTCGAGGACCAGAAGGTGCGCGTCGCGATGCTGCCCATTGGCGAGAGCCGCGTCGAACTGCTTGAGCCGACGAGCGACGATTCGCCGATCAGCAAGTTCCTTGAGAAACGCGGCGGCGGCATTCATCACATCGCGGTCGAGGTTGACGACATTGAGGCGTCATTGGCGCAACTAAAGGCTGGGGGCACGCGTTTAATTGACGAAGCCCCACGCATTGGGGCCGAGGGCTGTCTGGTCGCATTTGTTCATCCGTCGTCGACAAGTGGCGTACTGCTTGAACTTGTGCAGACAGCGGACGGCGGCGCGCATTAGTGATATCGGCGGCGTTTTGTTATTATGCCCGTTTGGCGCTAATGCCGAGATACAAGTAAGAGAGGACCGGAGAATTGAATAACCTAACTAAAGCATTGATCCTGATCGGCGTGATCCTGCTGATCGGCGTGGGCCTTGTGGCCTGGAAAAAGAAAGTCGGCGGACACGCGACAGACTCGTACAATTCGATCTCGAAGGCAGAGGTCGAGTCGCTTTTGGCCGATGTCGCCAAAAACAATCCGATGCTCATCAAGCGTTGGAACGAGGACCCCGACACCGTCAAGAAGCAGATGGAGGGGCTCAAGCAGATGCTGGCCTTTGCCAGCCAGGCGCAGCGCGAAGGCATGGCCGATTCGTCCGCTAACCGGCAGGAACTCCGGAGTATCAAGGCCGAGGTCATCGCAGTCAACTATGACCGCGAGATCAATAAGGACAAGGGGCCGATGCCGCCGTTCGGCTTCATCACAGAGGACCAGATCAACGCATACTGGGGAGCAGCCGCACCCGCAGGACAGCAGGGGTTTCTCGACAGCTTGATGGAAAGGCTCGGGCTCGGCGGCGCTAAGGACTCGCGCGGCCACGAGGAAGAGTTTAACGATTACCTCAATTCCAAGATCGAGATCATGAAGGCCGGCAGCCCTGAGATGAAGGACCGCGAGATCAGCGAAGAGGAAAGGACGCAGGCAAAAGAGATGTTCGCCAAGATGCGTATCTATACCGACGAATTTGAGCAAAAGGCCGCCGCCGGTACGCTCGATAAGGCATTCGTTGATAAGACGTATCTCCAGGTGAAGCTGCAGCAGGCGCAGTTTCTCGCACGCATGTATGCTGAGGCCTCAGCCGAGCGGACCAAGGTCACGGACGCTGAGATCGACGAGTATATTGCTGCCCATCCTGAGCTCGATCCGGCTGCCAAGCGTGAAAAGGCCCAAGGCATCCTCGATCGTGCGAAGGCCGGTGAGGACTTTGCCGCACTCGCCAATGAGTTCTCCGAGGATCCGGGCAATAAAGGCGTAGATGGCACGCCGCAGGGCGGACTATACAAGGATGTCAGCAAGGGCCGCATGGTCCCTGCGTTCGAGGCTGCTGCGCTCACCCTCGAACCTGGGCAGGTCGCTTCTGAGCTGGTCGAGACAAACTATGGTTTTCACATCATCAAGCTCGAACGCAAGCTCGAACCGCAGGAAAAGGACGGCAAGACGACCGAGACCTACGATGTTCGCCATATCCTGATATCGACCGGCGTAAAGGACCCCGAGAAACCGAATTCGCGCGAGATGCCGCTGAGGGATTACGTCAAGGCCAAGCTCGAAGAGGAAAAGGACACAAAGCTGATCGCCGAACTGGTTGCGGAGAACAATGTCCAGATACCTGAGGACTTTGATATTCCGCAGGTCACGGATGCTCAACTCGAGGAGTTTAGGCAAAAGCAGCAGACGCAGATGCCCGGAGCGCCTCCGGGAGCCGCACCGGGAGCACCTGGTGCTCCAAAGGTCGAGGTCAAACCGGCCCCGCCCGCAAAACCGGACGCTAAGAAGAAGTGATCGGATGCAGATCGGCGACTATCGCGTCGAGGTAATTCCCGACTGCGAGTTCAAACTAGACGGAGGGGCGATGTTCGGTGTCGTCCCTCGCGTTCTTTGGGAGCGAGTCTGCCCGCCCGACGAGCAAAATCGTGTCACACTGACCTGCAATTGTCTGTTTATCGAAACCGGCTCGAAGAAGATCCTGATCGAGACCGGCATGGGCAGCAAATGGACGCCGAAAGAGATGTCGATCTACGGCATCGAGCGAGAAAAGCCGCTCGGCGAAACGCTCTTTGACATAACCGGCTGCCGTGTAGACGAGATCGACATCGTGATCAACACGCATCTGCACTTCGATCATGCCGGAGGCAACACCACTGGAGCGCAGGCGTCTCGCCTGCCCCGCCGAGTCTTCGAAGGTGGCGGTTCGGTTGATTCAACAGATGGAACTAGCGATTGTTCGTCAGCGAGCCTTCGGCCGCTGGCAGGCGAGACGCCTGCGCTCCAGTTGCAATTCCCGAATGCGCGTTACCTCGTCTCAAAGAGCGAATTCGCCGCTGCCGAATCGCCGCACGAGCGCGACCGGGCGAGCTATCTGCCTGAGAATTGGCAGCCGCTGATCGACAGCCGTCAGCTCGATCTGATGCCCGACCGTTACGAGCCCGTCGAAGGCCTCGTCGTCGAGCAGGTTCGCGGCCACAGCGAGACGATGCAGACGATAAGGCTTGCGCGCGGCGGTGATACGCTGTTCGGTTTCTTTGATATGGTCCCGACGCGGCATCATGTCGCTCTCCCATGGATAATGAGCTACGACCTGTATCCGACGGAGACGCTGGAATTCAAAAAACGCATCCTGCCGCAGGCGGTCGAAGAGAATTGGATCTGTCACTTTTACCACGACGTCGAGATGCCGCTGGCGAGGTTAATCGAGATCGACGGAAAGATAACCGCCGCGCGATATGTCACGAACTGAACGCACACTTGAACGCATTCTGCGGGGACAATCGGACGCAAATATTGAGTTTGACCATCTGCGTCGGTTGCTGAGCGACCTTTGGTTCGATGAAAGGATAAAGGGCAGTCACCATATTTTTAGCAAGGACGGTGTTGCGGAAATAATCAACATTCAGCCGAAGGGCAACAGTGCAAAACCGTATCAGGTCAAGCAGGTTCGTAATATAATCTTGAAGTACAGGTTGAGGTTACGCGATGAGTAAATACGAGATCATTATCTACTGGAGCGAAGACGACGATTCATTTGTTGCCGAAGTGCCGGAGCTTCCCGGCTGTATGGCTGATGGCGATACGTATCAACAAGCGCTTTCTAATGCCGAGGTCATCATCAGCGAGTGGATCGAGACCGCTAAAGAGATAGGTCGTCCGATACCGGAGCCGAAGGGCCGCCTCGTTTTCGCGTAATTCATGGAAAAAGTAAACATCGGAATAATCGGCGGCTCGGGGTTGTATCAGATGCCCGAGCTTGAGAATGTGAGGGAACAGACGGTCGAAACGCCGTTCGGTTCGCCGTCGGACGCATTCATAATTGGTGAGCTTGAGGGCGTGACGGTGGCGTTTTTGCCGAGGCATGGCCGCGGGCATAAGTTTTTGCCCACCGAGGTGCCGTACCGGGCGAACATCTACGCGATGAAGCTGCTGGGCGTCGAGTACATCCTGTCGGTGTCGGCGGTCGGGAGCTTGCAGGAGCAGTACGCGCCGACGGATTTTGTGATACCGGACCAGTTCTTTGACAGGACGCGGGCGAGGGCAAAGGAATCGACGTTCTTTGGCGAGGGAATAGTCGGGCACGTGACGTTCGCGCATCCGGTTTGCAATGAGCTTGGCGACATTCTCGAAGCGGCCTGCGGCACCGTCGGCGTCAAGACGCACCGCGGCGGGACTTACCTTTGTATGGAGGGGCCCGCGTTCTCGACCGTCGCCGAATCGAACGTCTATCGCCAATGGGGCATGGACATCATCGGGATGACCAACCTGCAGGAGGC
>CAZMQR010000162.1:0-6055 GCA_964568325.1 uncultured Chloracidobacterium sp.
CTATTGGGTCCAGATGATGCCGCTGCTGGTAGTGCCGGTGCTGCTGCTGCTATTCCGGCCGATGTATTCGCACGGATGGCTGATCTTCGCCGGTGCCATCTGGTATGGCCTGGCCAAGCTCGCCGAGCTTTGGGACCGTATGATATTCAACGCCGACGGCGGTATTATCAGCGGCCACACGATCAAGCATCTATTGGCCGCCGTCGGCTGCCTATCGATCCTGATGGCCCTTCGGATCAGAAAAATTGCTAATAGCTAATAGCTATCAGCTGCTTTCTTTATGCTTCACCTCGACCGCCGCAATTTTCTCAGGAACCTGGCTGCATCGCTCGCCCTCATTCCGGCGCGAAACATTCTCGCCGCAGATACTGACGCATATCACCTGCTCGTTGTCGGCGATTCGCTCATCTGGGGCCAAGGCCTCGCGGAGGAGGACAAGATCTACAGCCTTACGGCCGAATGGCTGCGGCTCGATGCCTTTGGTTCGCCGCGCGACGTCAAGCTAAAAGTAAAGGCCCATTCCGGTGCGACGATCCGCTTCGATGCCAAAGAGGCAGAAAGATATCGTCGGGCCGGCAAGGACGAGGACCACTACTACAAGGGCGAGGTCAATGTCTCGACGCCGAGCATGTTCAAGCAGGTCGAGACCGCATCGGCCGAATACCGCGATGCGGGCCGGCCGCGCGGCGCCGATATGGTGATCCTCTCGGCAGGCATCACGGACATCTCGGTCGAGGGCGTGCTCGATCCATTCGGTGACAACAAGAAGCTGACACCGCTGATCGAGGAGGTTTGTCGCAAGCGTGTCGGTGAACTGCTCGAACACATATCGACAAATAATCCCGACGCTCTGATCGTCCTCATCGGCTACTTTCCGATGGTCAGCCCGCGTTCGTCCAAGGGCAAGGTCTTTAACGGCTGGCTCGAAACACTGAACGCGCCCGGCCCGCTCCAGTCGCTGGTCAACAACGGCCTGATGCGGCCGCTGTTGTTTAACCGCCTCTTCAAGAAGGCCGTAACGCGATCGCGACTATGGCTGACGGAATCCGACCGCCATCTTAGGCTCGCCGTCGATGGGATCAATGCTAAGGCCGGGCGGCCGCAGGCCGTCTTCATCCCGTCGCCGCTTACCGAGGAGCATTCGGTCGAGGCCCCTTACACAAAGCTGTTCCGAATGCTTGCTGACGGCACCGTGACCGATCCGCTGTATCTCGAGCGCAAGGCTGACTGCAAGGCCGCATTTGACGAACTAAAACGCTCGACGGGCATCGATTATTCATCACGGCGGTGCTCGGTCGCGGCCGTTGGCCATCCCGACCCAGCCGGTTCGCTCCTCTACGCCGATGCCGTTATCACTGCTCTGCGTCCGCTCGTTAGCGGCACGGCCTGAGTTTGTTTCCACCTGCGTATCTCGATCTGCGCCGACGTCAAAGTTTTAACTCCTACTCCGAGCCTTGCTGGCCGAACGGCAGTGCGAGCAACGGATTGATACAATAGTGACCGGTTATGAAGATCGCGGTGGCAATGAGCGGAGGCGTCGATAGTTCGGCGGCGGCTGCTTTGTTAAAGGACGAGGGGCACGAGCTGGTCGGATTTACGATGCAGCTATGGAACCAGCGTCACGGCGTGTCTGTCGATGAGAACGGCGACCCGCTTCCGAGCCGCTGTTGTTCGCTCGATGATGTTTACGACGCGCGCCGTGTTGCCGAAACGCTCGGATTTCCCTTTTACGTACTCAATCTCGAAAAGGACTTTGAGCGTGACGTGGTCGAACCGTTCGTTCAGAGCTATTTAAGCGGTGAAACGCCGATACCATGCGTCGCGTGCAATTCGCGGCTCAAGTTTGCGTCTTTAGACAAGATGGCAGTGTCGCTCGGCTGTGATAAGGTCGCGACCGGCCATTACGCCCGAGTAATTTATGACGAATCGGCAAACCGTTACCGCCTGCTCCGCTCGACAAACCATTGGAAGGACCAGAGCTACTTCCTTTGGGAACTCAATCAAGAGCAGCTCTCGCGAGCATATTTTCCCCTCGGCGAGATGCAGAAAGAAGAGGTCCGCGACATCGCCCGCGGAGCAAAGCTCTACACCGCCGAGAAGCAGGAATCACAGGAGATCTGCTTTGTGCCGGACGGTAAATACAGCGAGTTCATCGACCGCTATCTTGCCCACGAAGGCCGCGACGCCGACGCACCGGCAGGCGGCGATATCGTTACCACGGCGGGCGAGGTCGTCGGCATGCACACTGGCATCCACCGTTACACCATCGGCCAGCGTCGCGGCCTCGGCATCGCGAACGAGAAGCCTCTATACGTAACACAGATCGAGCGTGCCCGGAACCAAATAATTGTCGGTGAGGAAGATGAGTTAGACGCTGCCGAGTTCAGCGCCAAGGGCGTCAACTGGATCGCCTTTGGCGAGCCGTCTGAACCCGTTCGCGCACTTGTCAAGATCCGCTATCGCCACGACCCCGCACCGGCGACGATCACGGCTCTGAGCGACGCGCGGGCTCGCATCGTCTTTGACGAGCCGCAGCGTGCGATCACGCCCGGCCAGGCGACGATCTTCTACGATATCGCGACCGGCGATGAGGTTGTTGGCGGCGGCTGGATCGTGCGAGACTGACGCAGGTTATTTCGCAGGACTATTACTGATCAATGGCGGGCAAAGCGGAGCTGCGAAAACTCTATCTGGAGAAGCGAGCCTCGCTCTCGCCGGCCGAGGTTGTGATGGCAAGCCGACGGATTGCCGATCGCTTTCTAGCGACCGTCGTGCTGCCACCGGGTGGTGTTGTTCATACATTTATCCGAATGGCCAAGTTCAACGAGATCGATACGTCGATGATCTACTATCGCTTGTGGCGTGACCGGCCTGATATCGCGACCGTCGCGCCGCGGACCGACCTAAGGAGGGGCGATCTAGAGAGTGTTGCGTTTAGCGCGTCGTCACACTGGCACGAGAACGCATTTGGCATTCGTGAACCGGCGGACGGTGAGGTGATCGAGCCCGAAAGCCTTGACGTCATCGTCGTCCCTCTGCTTTGCTTTGCCGAGGACGGCCACCGCGTCGGCTATGGCAAGGGAATGTACGACCGTTTTCTGGCCGCGTGCCGGCCTGACTGCATCAAGGCCGGCGTGAGCTTGTTTCCGCCGGTCGACTCGATCGATGGCGTGACACCGTCAGATGTCGCCCTCGACATGTGCATTACGCCCGATGCGGCATTTCACTTCTGACAAGCGGCACCACAGTGCAACTGATCTTTGATAACCTGTCGGGCTTTGGCAAAAGAAATGGCGGACACGCGCCCGCCATTGTTTGGATCCCAAATCCGTGATGCACCGCTAAACTTTTGCGGCGTCAGCGGATTCATCCTCATCGTCGTCCTCGTCGGTAAGATAGGCGGCATCGTCGTCATCTTCTTCTTCCTCGACCAGGGTGATCTGGGTCGATGTGGGCTCTTCATATTCGGCGGCGGCCGATACGGCCTCTTCCTCCTGGCTCTCGCGGGCCTTGAGCATCGAGCAGCTGCCCTCAAGAATGGCACCTTCTTCGACGATCAGCCTCGGGCTCTGGATATTGCCCATCACGCGGGCCGTACGGCCGAGCTGGAGCTTTTCGCTGGCGATGATATCGCCATTGACGGCACCATTGATCATCGCTGCTGCCACGGTAATGTTCGCATCGACCTGGCCGTTAGTTCCGATGATGAGAGTTCCCGATTCCGATGCGACCGTCCCTATCAGGTGGCCGTCCACGCGGAGCATCGCGTGGAATTCGGTCTCGCCGGTCAGCGTCGTGCCGTGGCCGACAAAGCCCGACAGGCGGCCCTCCTTGATGTCGCGGGCCATCGAATCGCTCTCTGAGATAGCGCGGCCGGCGGGTTCGCTGGCGTAATTATATGGGTTTGGTTGTGTTTGCGGCTGCTCGGGTGCACCGTCGTCCTTGTTTCCGCGTCCCATTCTGATCATGATGTGTTACCTCGCTGGTGAAAATTTGCCGAAAAGCCTCGCGCGGCGTCAAGCGCCGCGGACGGCGAGCCCAAACGTGCCTTATCTTCTCTAACAAATAGATAATAGGTCACTTTTCGCAGGCGTGTCTAGTAGATTTTTGATGTTGTAAATGTCGGCCCGAAGTGGCAAAATTCATAGTTTTCGGCGCGCGGAAGAGGTAGATTTTGAAGGCTGAGACCAAAACCAAGACGAAACTGCTCAAAAAGATGGGCCGCGCGATCGAGGATTTCTCGATGATCGCCGAGGGCGACCGCGTGATGGTGTGCTTGTCGGGCGGCAAGGACAGCTACACGCTGCTCGACCTGCTGCTCGACGTGCAGCGGCGGGCACCGGTAAACTTTGAAATACTTGCGGTTAACCTCGATCAGAAGCAGCCCGACTTTCCCGAACACGTGCTGCCCGATTACCTATCGGAGCGCAAAGTGCCCTACCGCATCGTCGAGGAAGACACGTTCTCGATCGTCAAACAGCACATTCCAGAGGGCCAAACGTATTGCTCGCTCTGCTCACGTCTGCGCCGCGGCATCCTCTACACGACCGCCGTCGAGGAAGGCTGTACAAAGATCGCGCTCGGCCATCATGCGGACGACATCATCGCGACATTCCTGATGAACCTCTTCTATGTCGGCCAGCTAAAGGCAATGCCACCAATACTTAAAAGCGACGACGGCCGCAACACGTTGATCCGCCCGCTCGCGTATTGCCAGGAATCCGAGATCGCCCGATACGCCGAGGAGCAGGCGTTCCCGATCATTCCCTGCAACCTCTGCGGCTCGCAGCCCAACCTCAAACGCGCCCGCGTCAAACGCCTCGTCACCGAGCTCGAACGCGAAACGCCCCACATCCGCCAGATCATGATGACCGCGCTCACACAGGTAACCGCGAGCCACCTGCTCGACAATAAGTTGTATGATTTCAACAACTTCGAGCCTATGATCAAAGCCATCCCCGCCGGCCACGGCTCGGTCGAGCGAGAGCTTGATGACCTATTCGATCACAGCGAACAAGAATACAGAAGCCAGAATCCAGAATTCAGAAGGACGGCGGAAGTAGTAGCCGGTAGGCAGTAGCAGGAAGCCGGAAGTCAGTAGCAAGAAGCCGGAAGCGAGAAGCCAGTAGCCAGTAGCAAGAAGCCAGAAGCCAGAGGCGAGCAACTTCTGGCTTCTGAATTCTCGCTTCTTTGCTTCTCCTACGTGCGGTCGTTCCGGATCTTGGTCATATATGAGCCGAGCATTCGGCCGACCTCGTCGAGAGCAAAGCGGAGATCGGTGGTGTCGCCGTAACCGAGGTCCTTGGCCAGGATCATGTAGTAGCGGCACTCTTCGAGCGAGCCTTGGGCAATGCTGTAAAACCTGAGTTTATCGGGTCTCGTCGCCTTTCCGAAGCCTTCTGCAAAGTTCGCCGGGATCGACACAGCGGCTCGCCGCAACTGAGACGTCAGCCCATAAAGCTCATGATTTGGAAACGCTTCGGTAAGCTTGTAAACACCCAAAACGAAATGATGGGCTTTCTTCCAGATATCAACATCCTCAAAACCTCTGGCCGGCATGAGATGAGAATAGCGAAGCCGGCGGAAAGAAGCTAGAGTCCTTGCTTTCCGCCTTCTGGCTACTGAATTCTGGCTTCCCAGTGACGCATCCGTATGACCAAACGCCATTTCGTATGACCCACAGCATAGAAAAACGGACCATTTTTCATCCCTAATCCTTCTTCCCTCATCCCTCCATTGACCAAACGCCTACCCCGCCTGACCACACCCGCTGATCGTGCCGGTGACCACGGCTGTGATCGTGCCGTTGACTGCAAACGGTGACGCACTGGGCGTGGTGACACCTTGATGGATAATCTGAACGCGCTACAATTGGCTACTATCTCCGATGAATCCAAAAGAGATCCCAGAGCAGGCGATTGTCGATCTGGCTGCTGAGATAAACAGCAAGATCAATAAGACACCCCACCTCAGCAGCCCTTTGACGGTTGTCGATGACACGCGTACACCTCAGTATTTCGAGATACTTCCGTTTGAACAGATCGATGAATCTGAC
>CAZMQR010000163.1:0-6054 GCA_964568325.1 uncultured Chloracidobacterium sp.
CCTGTGTGCAGCGCGGCCGGTAAGTTCACAGGCCCTGACCATTGCGGACGTGCAATTGATCATTGCTCAGGCTGTATCGACCGCAGTGTCGATCAATCGGCCGGTCACAGTGTCCGTGACCGACAAAGAAGGCAACCTGTTGGGAACCTTTGCGATGACCGGCGCAGCAGGGAACACGCTTATTCGAAGTGTGGGGCGGTCTGGCCAGGGGCTTGAGAATCTTCTCGTGCCATCATCGGCCGGTTCTCATTCCAAGGCCGGCACCGCCGCGATCCTATCGTCCGGAGGCAATGCCTTTTCCACTCGCACTGCTTCATTCATCATTCAGGAGCATTTCCCTCCGGGCATTAACAATCGTCCCGGGGGTCCGTTGTATGGCGTGCAGTTTTCGAGCTTGCCGTGTTCCGATATTGCTATCGCGGGCTTGCCGCTTGGCCTTTCGGGTGATCCGGGCGGGCGGCCGATATATAAGAGCGGCGTTGCTGTCGGTGGCGTCGGGATCGAAGGAGATGGTGCCTACACTGTTGACCGTGTTCCGACGGATGATGACCAGCCATATGAAGAACTCATTGCGGTTGCCGCGACGCGTGGCTTCGAGGCTCCGGCGCTCGTCCGAGCGGACAATATCCTCGTTGAGGGCATACGTCTTCCGTTCGGCAATATTGCGAGTGCCCCAAGCGTTGCGACCATTCCTTTTGGCAGCCTGCCCGGCGTCGTCACAAGCCCGGTGATCGCGGCACCGGCAAGTGATTTTGTTCCGGGTGTTCTGAATGGTGTCAACGGCCAGTTTAGTTCGCGGTTTCCTATAGTTGCTGGTTCGGCCCTGTCGGCGGCCGACGTCACACAGATACTTGGGGCGGCAGCCGATTACGCAAATCGGACGCGGGCGGCGATCAGACAGCCGATCGGCAGCAACGCGCGAGTAACGATGGCCGTAACGGATGTCGATGGCAAGGTGCTCGGCATCTTTCGACAGACGGATGCACCGGTCTTTGGGCTTGATGTTGCCGTCCAAAAGGCGCGCTCGTCTGGATTCTTCGCCCGCAGCGACGCGGGAGCAAAGCTGACCGCAGCCGGATTTGGATCATATGTCACGCGGGCCGGTGCGGACGGCCTAGCCCTCAATGGCTCGATCGCTTTTAGTGATCGCGGAATCGGATTCCTTCACCGACCGCTCTTTCCGGACGGCATCAATGGAACATCGGCGGGCCCGTTCAGCACGCCGCTTGCCGATTGGAGCCCATTCAACAACGGCCTCCAACTTGATCTTGTCGTCTCCGCGCTGACGACATCGCCGCCGCCGGTTTGTCGCGGGGCGGCCTATACCAAGCGGACGATGCTGGCTGCTCCGTGCCCGTGCACGACGATCCCGGAACTCAAGAACGGACTTCAAATATTCGCCGGCGGCATTCCGCTTTATCGGGGATCGACACTCGTGGGGGCAATAGGCGTCAGCGGCGACGGCATCGAACAGGACGACCTTATCGCTGCCGGTGGTGCTAACCTGTTTTCGCCGCCGGACGCTATGAGGTCGGATAAGTTCTTCGTCCGCGGCGTCAGGCTTCCGTTCCTTAAATTTCCCGCGCGCCCGTTCCTCGACTAATACCGAATGCTCGATATTCGCGGCAAAGTACTGGCCGTTCTCTTGATGTCTCTGTCGGCGGTGTGCGTTTGCGGACAGGGCATCGGTTCGCTTGAACTGTCGGGCAGGGTCAAGATCGATGGTAAGCAGGAGAAGCTTTCGCGAAAGCGTTTCTACCTGCTCAAGGGCGGGTTGAACGAGAATAAAGCCCTTATCGACCGGCTGCGTGCCGCCGAGATCAAATCGCGAGATTGCTACTACAGCGATGCAAAGGCAAGCCCCCAGTTTATCTGCTGGCTTAGGGCGGAGAACTGCGAATCGCCATTCTGCCGTTCGGTCGAAGCAGGCGAGATCGACAAGGTTGCGGAGTTCAAAGCGGCGTATCAAAAGGGATTGACCCAGTACAAGGGCCGCACCGATGTCGCACGCGACTGGATAACGACGAACATGCCTCCGGCCCTGGTGAGCGGGTTCTATCTCGAACGACGAAGGCTGACCGAAACGCTGCTCGGTGGCTCAAGGCCGCTTCAATCATCGATGACGGACAGCGTCACGGTAAGGGCGATCTTCATAGATATTCCGGTGGCGCCGCCGGCAGGCAAGAAGGGCGAAGCCTTTCTTGTATCAAACATCGTTCCTATCGAGTTTGGCGGGAAGAGCTATCTTTGGGCGTGCGAGGTCGAGATCGGAACCGAGAAACCGGCGAGCCTGCGACTAGCGGTGCCCGAGGGGAATAAGCCGGTAAAGAATTGCGAAGTTTTTGTTCGCGAACTCAAGGTATGTAATACCGAGAGTTGCCCGGATAAGTGAAGACACTGATCAGGACATCGACGCTTCTTTTGCTCGTTGCTGGATATCTGGCAGCGATGATGATTCCCTCGTCAGCGCAACGGCGAAAAGACGATTTCTCACACAACACACCGAAACATAAGCAAACGGCGTGCTCATCATGCCATAAGATCCCGACTGCGAACTGGCCGACGGCACGGAAGTTCCCGGACGTCGCTGACTTTCCGGGCCACGCAGCCTGCTTCAACTGTCATAGCCTGCGGAGCGTGCTGGTCGGGAATCGGCCTGCGTTCTGTGCCGGCTGCCATGTAACGCCCGGGCCGCGAGGCGTGGCGAGGTTTCCGTTTCCGGTGCGTTCGCGATCGGAGGAGTTCAAGACGATCTTCCCGCACGATGTTCATCAGAATCTGATCGCACGGCTGCGGCGTGACACGCCTTATGCCGCGGGACATTTTGTCTTAGCGAGCTTCAGTGCGGATGACCAGCCGGAATTCAACAACTGTGCGATCTGCCATAAAACGCCTGATGCGATGCCCAAGACCGCTCCGCGCGTCCCGGCCGAGATGCAGCCATTGGCTGATGCCGAGGCGGACAGCTTTAAGCCCAGGGCTGAGTTCTTCAAGAACGATCCGGAGTCTCACGCGGCCTGCTTCTCATGTCATTATCAGGGCGTAAAGCCGACGAAGACCGATTGTGCCGGCTGTCATAGCCTGACGACGGCCTATTTTGACTCGCCTTTAACCACGCGGTATTCGCTTAAGTTCAATCACGCTGATAAGAATCATGCGAACAAGGACTGCACCGTCTGTCACGTTCGGATCACTCAGAATAGCGATGTCAGTAAGATGAAGGACGCCGACGTTCCATTTCAAACATGCAGCACGAGCTCCTGCCATGGCAAGGACATCGCCGACGAGGTCGGCAAGCGTGATGCAAGCCTTGCGGCAAAGCAGGCCGTTTTCCAATGCGTGTATTGCCATGCTCCGGCGATCGGACGATATCCGATACCTGAGAGCCATAAGGCCCGATAGATGAGATCAAGATGCAGCCGCACGATAAAGGCCTTGCTCGTTGCCGTTTCGGTCGCGCTGCTCGTGGTCGGCTGTATGCAGCAGGCCGCACGCACGCCGCCGACGATCACTTCATCCGAGACGCCCGACCCGCCCGCTGCCCGCGTCTCGGATTCTGCCTTTGACAAGTTCTCGCACGAGGTTGCGGAGCACAAGCAATTCGAATGCGTTTCGTGCCACCGGCGTGAGACCAAGCAGCGTGAGCTTGAATTCGCCGGCCACGATTCCTGTGTCGGCTGCCACCTGAACCAGTTCATCAGCCCAGAACGCGCGATGTGCGCGATCTGTCATGACAAGCTTGAGGCGAATCCGCCTACGGTGAGGTCATTTCCGGTGCGGTTTCGCGAGGGCTTTAACATGAAGTTTGACCATACTGCCCACGACAATGGCGAGGGCCGCCCGGCCGCCGGCTGCGCGCATTGCCATGCTCCGGCAGGGGCCGGCAAATCGATCCCCGCCGGGATCCAGGCCCACAATAACTGCTTTTCGTGCCACACGCCTGAGAGCAAGATCGGCACGTGCAACGTCTGTCACGAGCTTGCTCCTTACAGCCGCACTCCTCAGTCGAGATACGTCTTTCGCGCCATCTTTAC
This sequence comes from uncultured Chloracidobacterium sp., assembly GCA_964568325.1. Lineage (GTDB taxonomy): Bacteria > Acidobacteriota > Blastocatellia > Pyrinomonadales > Pyrinomonadaceae > OLB17. The sequence continues at coordinate 4,035 of CAZMQR010000163.1, forward strand.
TCACGGCGATCACGCCGGCGTCGGCTGCGGCGATTGCCATTCGGTAAGGCCTGGCCCGCAGGGACGGCAGGTGACAAATATCGTCGCTCAGGAGCACAACAACGCTCCCAACAGCTGTGCGACCTGCCACAACGGCTCCCGCGCGTTCTCAGGCAACGACCCGATGAATTTCTCGAGCTGCGCCCGCTGTCACAAAGGCTCCGGCTTCGACATGCTCCCCGGCTCCGGCCAGTAACGCGTCAGAGGCCGTCTTCTTTTCGATTTTCAAAGATCAATCGGCCCGTTTCTGTTTCAGCTTGTTTCAATACCGTCTGAAACACCGTAACCATCTGTATCTACTCAACTTACAGATGTTTTTCGGGCCTTGTTTCAGCATTTCGCGCAAAAAAAGTTCTTGACATCTTTCGTGTATCATATATGATACGGTGTATTGTATCATATGTTCAACAGAATGCAATAGGCGAATGTAACAATTAAAGGAGAAATTGCACGAGATGTACGACGATGTCACTAACGCACAAACAGCACAGAGCACGATATGCAAGGCCAACGAATGTGTCGAGCGAAAAAATTGGGGGCCTTTCTTTGATAATTTTTGGAATGAATGCGAGATCGCGGTGATGTTTGGGCCGCCGGGCGTTGGGAAAAGCGTGCTGGCGGTTCAGATCGCGGATGCGCTTGCCCGCGGAGTGCCGATGGACGGTTTTGTCATGCCTGAGGACCGCCGCCGCGTGCTCTATGTCGATCTGAAGCTCACACAGGGCCAGTTTGCCGAGCGTTATACATACGAGCCGGACATGGAAACGTCGCGGCGATTTCATCACTCGGGAAACCTGTATATCGGCTGCCCGCCGGACCCTGCAAAGCTGTGCGAATTCCTGCGCGAGGCTGTCGCCGAAATGCACATCACCACGGTGATCATTGACGACGTGTCTGAGCTGCGCTCAACCTATGACGGCACTCGCGAGACGCTGGCGGTCATGCGGCAGCTCAGGCGGCTGCAGCGTGAGTTGGGACTCTCTGTCCTCGTGATCGCTTCATCGCGCGAGCCCGGCAGGACCGGGATGGTGCGCGAATCGGACCTTATGCGGTCGCGCGTGCTGTGCGAGGCGGCGGATTCGGCATTTGCGATGGGTGTGCATCCGCACGACCCCGCGTGGCGGTATCTGCTGCAGACACGCTCGCGGACCGGTGCCCTGGAATATACGGGCGAAAACCTTCCCTTCTGCCGTATGCAGAGGAGCGATGACGGCAACCTGGCGTTTGTGTTTGACGAGCGGTTCGTAAGCCAGTTTGCCGAGGACGAGCGGCTCGAGATCATCGAGATCAAACGCCGCCGCGACGCGGGCGCGACGTTTCGACAGATCGCGGACGAGATGTCGGCACCGGTGACACGTGTTTACAGGCTTTCAAAGAAGTGGCGGCCTGAGTTGGAGTTCGTAGAAGATGCCGAAACTGCCCCTGAGCACGAAGAAGAGCTGCAAGCCGAGGCCCCTGAACCTGTGGGCGATCCCGAACCTGGACCCGTGCCCGCCGCCGAAGAGACCGTCGAGCCAGAGGTGCAAAACGCCGTCCTGGAAGAACTGTCCCCGCTGCGTGACAATTGGCCCGAATGGATAAACCGCCGCCTAAAGCGCGAGATCGACGACCGCGACCGAGAGATACTCGTCAAAACATACGACGAACGCGGCCGCCCAAAGGTCTATTACACCGTCTCAAGCAAAGGCCGTGTCACCCGCTGGCTCCGCGACGACTGGGGCTGCTCAGGCAGCACACAACATCCGCCACGGCCAACAGGCGCCGGTGCGTATCTTGCTCAGAGGCTGGGAATGCGGAAGCCCGCACGTGAGTAAGGGCGCCCGCGGCATCGTGTCAGTAGCCCGCACGTCAGTAAGGGCGCCCGCGGCATCCACGGCCCTCGACTGCGATCGGGCGCCCTCCGTCACGGTCGGGCTACTGACACGCTTGTAGCTGAGCAGCCAGGCCCAGCTGATGTCTCGCACTTGCGAGAGCGTCGAGA
>CAZMQR010000164.1:0-6041 GCA_964568325.1 uncultured Chloracidobacterium sp.
TCCGTCGCCTGCAGGACGCCGGCCGGCTTGATATGCTGCGGCTGCTGCATTTTCATATCGGCTCACAACTCACCGATATCAAACGCATCAAGAACGCGATGCGCGAGGCCGCACGGACCTATGCCAAGATCCGCAAGATGAAGATACCGATCGAGTATCTAGATATCGGCGGCGGCATGGCAGTGGATTACGACGGCTCACGCACGTCATTTGAATCCTCAGCGAACTACAACGCACGCGAATTTGCCAACGACGTTGTCTATATTATTAAGACTGTCTGCGATGACGAGACCGTTCCGCATCCAACGATAATTCAGGAATCAGGCCGCTATTTATCTGCATATCACGCGATCCTCGTTACGAATGTGCAGGACGAGATCGAGACCGTGGTCGAGGACCACGGCCTGGTCGATCCGGACCGCGACGACCCGCAGATCGTGCACGAGCTCTTTGACCTTCGTGAGTCGATCAACGGAAAGAACTATCGCGAGTATTATCACGACGCTCTCGAACATCGCGATGAGCTTTTCACGATGTTCAATCTCGGCCTGCTCTCGCTCGAGTCAAAAGGCAAGGGCGAGGTGTTGTTCTGGGACATCTGCGAAAAAGCCGACCAGTTCGCACAGCAAAAGAAGTACGTATCAGAGGAATTTGACGACCTTCGCCGCCTGATGTGTGCGAAATACCTGGCCAATTTCTCAGTATTTCGCTCAATGCCCGATAACTGGGCGCTCGAGCAACTCTTCCCGATTGTGCCCATACATAAACTCAACAAAAAGCCGTCCGAATATGCTACGCTTTGTGATATAACCTGCGATTCTGACGGTATTGTCGATAAGTTTGTTGACCTGCACGACGTCAAGCCGGTGTTGGAATTGCACAAGCTCGTTAAGAGTGAACCTTACTATCTCGCAATGATGCTCGTCGGTGCGTATCAGGAGGTGATGGGCAACAACCATAACCTTTTTGGCGTCCCCCACGAGGCACATGTGTTTATCGGTGAGGACGGCTACATCATTAAGAAGGTGGTTTACGGCGCGACCTTGGGCGAGGCAGTGGCATCGGTACGATTCGATCCGGGACAGTTGCACGATACTTTTCGCAAATCTGTGCTAGAGCGCATTAAGGACGGCCGGCTGTCGAATACTGAGGGCAGCAAGGTAATAGAGTTTTACGAGGGTCAGGTCGAGACCTACACGTACCTGACCCCAAATGGAAAATAGTTAAAGTATTGGTGGAAATAAACTTATGGTATCGAAAAACAAGAGCAAGTCTTCAAAGTTCCTGACCGTTCCGACGCGGCCCGTGCCGATCGATCGAGACCGGTCCGTCGCAGGACTGCTCGAAAAAATGGAAGGTGCCGGCTTCGGCGCACGTCAGCTCGCCGAGGCCCATCGGATATGGCTCGATATGCTTGATGACAATTCGACGATATACGTTTGCGGCTCCGGCAACCTGATCACCTCAGGCATGCGCCGCCTACTGTCGTATGTCATCAAGAACCGATTTGTAGATGTCCTCGTGATGTCAGGGACGGTGTTGTATCACGATATTCACGAGACGCTCGGGCGCAATCATTTTCAGGCCCACCCGAGCATGAGTGATGACGACCTTGACGCCGCTGACGTTATGAGGCTCGGTGACGTCATCGCAAACCGTGAAGAATATCAGGAGGCCGATGAATGGATCGGCAGTGTGATCAACCAGCTCGACACCAGCCGGCCATATTCGTTTCGCGAATTTCTTCTGTTGCTCGGACGTGAGTTGTCCGAGATCGCCCATGAGGACGGGATCCTGACATCCGCTTTTAAATCGAGAATTCCCGTTTATTGCCCTGATCTGCCCGGCTCTGAGATGGCTATCGGCATCGCACGTGCAAAATTCGATAAGAAACTGCAGATATCGTTTGACACGACACCGGACACGATGGAGATCATGTCCATCGCGCAGCGAACTCGAAATTCCGGCATCATAACGCTCGGCGGTTCAGGCACGCAGCACGTCGTCAATGTCGGCGAGATCGCTTCTTATATCACTCGAACAAATCCGAGAGGCCACAAATACGCTATCTCGATCGCGAACGACCTCGTCTGTGGCGGCGCGAGAACCCCGTCGTATAGCAGCGACCACCCCTCGGTCTTTGGCAAACTGCTAAAGAATGCGACGACAGCACACGTCGCCTGTGACCCATCGATCGCTCTCCCGATGGTCATCACGGCGCTCTCGCAGACGGCGGCAAAATTCATGAAAGGCCGCAAGCGGCCCACATTCGGATTCGCGGGCCGCGAGATGAGCATAGACGTCCCGTAGGAATTTGCGATTTGCGAATTTCAATTTGCGATCGACTTCCGAAGATCGCAAGTCGCAAATCGCAAACCGAGAATTCCATGAGCGAATCTGCTTCCCTTCCAATGAATTTCGGCGGCATCGACGACGAGGAATATTCCTCGTTCGATACCGCGCGCGTCCTCATCTGGCCCGTTGCATATGAGGGAACAGTCTCCTACGGCACCGGAACCGGCTCCGGCGCGATGGCGATAGTCGAAGCCTCGCGAAATATGGAACTGTACGAAGAGGAAACCGACACGGAGCCCTACAAGCTCGGTATTCACACGCTGCCGGAGTTTACTGCACGCGACACGCCCGATGCGATGATGTTCGGGCTTTATAACAGCACAAAAGAACTCCTTGAATCTGACAAGTTCATTTGTATGTTGGGCGGCGAGCATTCCATATCGGCCCCTGTGATCCAAGCCCATAACGAGAAATTCGATAACCTGAGCGTCCTCCAGATCGATGCCCACGCTGACCTGCGCGATACCTACGACGGCACCCCACATTCGCACGCTTCGATAATGGCCCGCGTTGTAAAGGACATGCGAATTCCGTCCGTTCAGGTCGGCATCAGGTCGATCTCAGCCGACGAGGCACGTTCTTTGAATGAGAGCCTGCCGACAAGGATCTTCTGGGCCCGCGACATCGTCGGGCGCACCGATTGGATCGACGACGCAATTCACAGTTTGACCGACAACGTGTATCTGACGATCGATATCGACGGCCTCGACCCTTCTTTAGTGCCGACCACCGGCACACCGGAGCCCGGTGGATTGGGCTGGTACGAGACCTTGAGCCTGATACGGAAACTCGCTGAAAAGAAACGGGTTGTCGGCATGGATCTGGTGGAGTATTCCTATGTTGACACATATGATTCTCCGGCATTTCTTTGCGCAAAACTGGTCTATAAATCGCTCGCCTACATCTTCAGAAATGAAGCACCCAGGCTTACCTAGATCCGTTTTGCCGAACCGTTCCGGCCTCGTCTTCGTATACGATCAATGATTGGGAGAATTAGAAATAAATGACACGCTCTGTTTTCGTTCTTGCGCTGGCATCCACTCTGTTTTTCGCCGGCTGTACTACGGGCCTTTTTACCGGCGGCCAGACGCCGCCGGCTGAGGCACAACCTGCCGCCTCGCCGATGCCTGTCGTCGTTGACGGCATGCGAACGTCATACGCCGATATCGTCGAGCGAACGTCGCCGGCCGTCGTCCGGATCGAGGCAGATCATCGTGAGAAAGCTCCGGCGCGCGGCCAGTCGCCGGGCATGGACGACTTCTTCCGACAGTTTCAGATCCCGCAGCCCGACCAGAGACCGCAACTCGAACGCGGCGTCGGTTCGGGCGTGCTCGTCTCAGCCGACGGTTATATCCTGACCAATCATCACGTCGTTGATGGCGCCGAGAAGATCACGGTGCTGATGAGCGACAATAAGTCATTCAAGGCAAGGGTCGTCGGCTCTGACCAGCCAAGCGACCTCGCGGTGATCAAGATCGAAGGCGAGAATTTGCCCTTTCTTACTCTCGGCAATTCCGATAGTGTGCGCGTCGGCGATATCGTGCTCGCGATCGGCAATCCGCTCGGCATCGGCCAAACCGTCACCGCCGGGATCATCTCCGCCAAAGGTCGCCGCACCGGGCTTAGCGACGGAAGTTTTGAAGACTTTCTGCAAACGGACGCACCGATCAATCGCGGAAACTCCGGCGGCGCGCTCGTGAATCTCAATGGCGAATTGATCGGTATCAATTCACAGATACTCTCAGGCGGATCGGGCGGCGGCAATATCGGTATTGCATTTTCGATACCGTCAAACATGGCCCGCAGCGTAATGGACCAGTTGATTAAGAACGGCAAGGTCCGCCGCGGAATGCTCGGCATTAACATCCAGAACATTACCGACGACACCGCCGAAGCGCTGAACATCACGGAGCGCAGCGGCGTCCTCGTGAGCAACGTTCGCCAAGGCAGCGCGGCCGAAAAGGCCGGCGTCAAACGCGGCGATATCATCACCGCGATCAACAGTGAGAAGATCGACGATAGCAACGTGCTTCGGAATAAGGTCGCGGGCACTCTGCCGGGCACCGAGATCAAGCTAACGGTCGTTCGCGACGGGAAGCAACTGGACCTGACCGCGACCCTCGATGAATTTGAAGTCGGCGATCAGAAGGGATCGGCTCCCGGCCGTGATCAGGGCGACGGCTCCGGCCCGCAGGATCAGGGCGGCAAGTTGGGACTCAACATCGAACCGCTGACGCCTGAAACGGCGCGCCGGCTCGGCCTAGAATCGGGCTCGGAAGGCGTCGTGGTGACTGACGTCGACCCTAACGGGCCCGCAGCCGAGGAGGGCGTAGCGCGCGGCGACGTCATCCTCGAGATCAATCGTCAGGTAGTAAAGTCAGCCGCTGACGTTCGCACTGCGCTCGACGCCTCCGGCGACAAACCGGTGCTTCTCCTGATCTCACGACGCGGCCAGACGATCTACCTCACGGTCCGTCCGGGCTAGGTAAGTCCGCATTACCCCTCAGGCTGCCGGGCGCTGATGCTCGGCAGCCTTTTGTTTTGCTGCTGTTCTGTGTTAAAAACTCCGATATGTTTGGCAAGATCTACTTTGGCATTCTGGCTGTTTCGACGGCGATAATGGCGTTCTTTACGTGCTATTCGTGCAGTTGGCTCAAGAGCGTGGGAGCTCCGGCCGCAGCCATCGCGGGTTACGATTATCATTCGAGCTACGGATGGACGACCCTCTGGATCACCACCGCGGTATTGCTCCTTCTCGGCAACACTGTATTCTGGGCCGGCGGGCGAGCATGGGCTATGTGGCTGACAGTTGTCTATTTTGTCGTGTTCACGGTTCTCAGGTCATTTTGGCTCGAACCGGCAGCGGCGGATTTCCGCACAACGAACGGCCTTTCGCCGGGGGGCGGCATCGGCCCAGTTTTTGCCGCTGTACTGATCGTTGCTCTCGTCGTTGTGGCCTTTGTTGACCAGTTTGTCCTTGTTCGGCTGCGCACGCTCACGTTCCCCCCGGCAACTGAGGACGAGCAGGGCCCGCCAGACTCGACGAACGGACCGACGGGCGACGCCTGAAGGTCGATCGGACAGAAATCCTATTGACAATCGCCTCGATTAGGGACATAGTTCGTTAGGGAGCATATGCTCAAACGAATTGCAGCACTCTTATTCGTACTCGCCATCGCCGGTCAGGTCTATGCGGGCGTGTGCGGATGTATGGACGCCAACGATGAGGCAACTCATTCCTGCTGCAAGCGAAGCCGGTCATCGAGCGGTGCTATAAAGGCCAAGGATTGCTGCGCCGCAGACTGCGCACGTCCCCAGACAGAGCGGCCAACCCAAGATCGTTCAAACCCGAGGCCGCAGATCAAGCTTCAGGCTGTCACGCCGTCCGTTCAGCTTCCTGCCGTCTCCGTCGAAAGGACATCAGTAACACCCTTGCTGACAAAACAGCGGCTGACGGACCATAGGCTCAAACGTCCGCGGCCTCCTGAGCTATACCTGCGCCATCACGCCTTCCTGATCTAATCCAGCGACTTATTCGGCTATCTGCGGCCTTATTGTGCCCTCTTGTCATGCGCGCATTTTTACCGCATGACGATCTAAAAGATTTGTATATCTAGAACTTAAGGAAACTTAAAAATGTTAAGAACTATCGCATTAATAACGATCGCCGGGATCACTATTTTCGC
>CAZMQR010000165.1:0-6017 GCA_964568325.1 uncultured Chloracidobacterium sp.
ACCTCGACGTCTTAAACCCGCGATGCGTCATCAACCGGTGATAGCCGATCCCAATACCCCAACTGCCCGCTATCCACCACGTGATCAAAGCCGCTGCCAGATTCTGCCAACTAAAGAAGAAAAGCGAGACCACGGCCAGAACGTGAAACAACGCCACAAAGATGATCGTGTTCCAATGCAGTCTTCCGGCTGCGTGGGGTTCAAACGTAACGACATTTTGCATAAGGATATTCGGTGGAATTGAGAGTATCGCCCGCTGAGGCGGCCGCTATCTCATTACCGTAACAGCTTTTAGCGTCGGCGAATGTAAGAGTTTTGTAAGAGTGTTTTGCCGGACGCCCGACGAATGAAGATACGGATGGAACGCTTCGTCCGGGTGGTGCCTCTGCAGATGGCGGCGAGAATGTCGTCACAAAGCTCGATAAGGAGTGCTAGAATGTTAGCGATGCAGAGCCTCGACGACATCCGCAGGGCCATCGCTTCATGTCGAGGCGAGATATTCGGGCGCTTTCCGATCAAAAGCCTCGCGGTCTTTGGCTCATTTGCGCGCGGCGATCAGACGCCTGACAGTGACATCGACTTGCTCGTCGAATTTGACCAGCCGGTTGGCATTGAGTTCATCGACCTCGCTGATAGGCTCGAGGCGCTTCTTAACCGTCGAGTCGACCTCGTCTCGCGGCGTGGCATCAAACCCAAGTACCTGGATCGGATCAAACCCGAACTCGAGTATGTCTGAGCGGAGCGACGAATTACTCATCGAAGACATCCTCGACGCTGCGGAAAAGATCCTCCGCTATACGCACAAACTCACATTTGAACAATTCGCCCTGGATGACCGCACGGTCGATGCGGTGGCACGAAATTTCGAGATCATAGGTGAGGCAGCGAATCGGCTGTCCGCCGATTCTAAGATGCGACATTCCCACGTCGATTGGAAACGCATTCGCGGATTTCGGAACCGCATCGTTCACGATTACTTTGGGATCGATCAAGGCATCGTGTGGCAGATCGTTGAGACTTACTTGCCCGAGTTGGTCCGAGCACTGCGGACGATCGCGGTCGAGGACAAGTAGGCAGACCACTATATCCTTATCGTTTCGCCGCCTGCGACTGAACAGCCGTGATCGCGACGGCATCGACGATATCTTCGGCCTTGCAGCCGCGTGAGAGGTCGTTGCAGGGCCTGTCGAGGCCTTGAAGGATGGGGCCGATGGCCGTGCCGCCGGTTAGGCGTTCGGTGAGTTTATAGGCGATGTTGCCTGAGTTGAGATCGGGAAAAATGAGGACGTTCGCCCGGCCGGCGACCGGCGAGCCCGGAGCCTTCGAGTCGCCGACAGCCTTGACCAGCGCCGCGTCCGCCTGAAGTTCGCCGTCGATCGCGAGGTCGGGCATCCTCGCCTTTACCGTCTTAGTGGCCTCTACAATTTTTTCGATGAGTTGATGCTTCGCGCTTCCTTTCGTCGAGAATGAAAGCATAGCAACGCGCGGTTCGGCCTCAAGCAGTGCCCTGCACGATTCGGCCGATGCGATGGCGATCTCGGCGAGCTGCCCTGCGTCAGGATCGACGACCACGCCGCAGTCGGCGTAGATCATCGCGCCTTTCTCGCCAAAGGCCTTGCCCGGCACGACCATCAGGAAAAACGACGAGACGGTCTTCATCCCCGCACGTGGGCCCACGCAGCGAAGGGCCGCCGCCACGGTGTGGGCTGTCGTATTTGTCGCACCGGCAACCGAACCGTCCGCCTTGCCCAGCCGAACAAGCAGATTGCCGTAATATAGCGGATCCTTTACGGCCTGTTCGGCCTCCTCGAGCGTCACGCCTTTTGAACGGCGTATTTGATGATAGAGCTCGGCCATCTTGCCCAGATCATGATTCGAGGCTCGGGTGTCGAGCACATCGACGCCGTTCAGGTTCGCACCGGCCTGAGCGGCGAGTTCACGCACCTTCTCTTCGTTGCCGATCACCGTGATCTTCGCAATGCGGTCTCGGGCACAAGCTGATGCCGCCTCGATCGTGCGAATATCATCGCCCTCGGGCAGAATAATGTGCTGCGGGTCGGCCGCGGCTCGCTGACGAATGTTTTCGAGGATCATGAACGAATCGAATTTACCATACAACGCGCCCGAGCAAAACTTGCACAAAGCACGGGTTTGTCCTTAGACTGAGGAGAATCTAAACCGATGGGAAAGAAACGCGAACTAAAACGCATCGAACGCGGCGAACGGTCGGAACTCAAGGGCCGTCTGAAGAGCTTCCTGATGTTCCTGCCAAATATGGTCACGCTGCTCGCACGTCTATTAAAGGACGGCCGCGTGCCGACGGCTGAAAAGGCGCTTTTTCTCGCTGCCATCGTTTATGTCATCTCGCCGCTCGATTTCATTCCCGATGTTTTTCCATTTATCGGCCAGGTCGATGACATCTATGTTGTTGCGTTAACGCTGCTTAGGCTCATAAACCGCTCGGACGAGACGGTAGTTCGTCAACTCTGGCCGGGCGGCGGCGACATTGTCGCGCTGGCCGATTCGATCGCCAATATCGCCCCAAAATTCCTCCCGCGACGCATCTCTCGCGTCATCACATCACGTGTCGAACTTGCTCCCGCAGGCGAGATCATCCGCGGGATCGGCACAAAGGAACAATCCGTGGTGCGCGAACTCATTTCCGACGAAGATCTTAAGCTGGATTCCCGTTCCGCGATGACCAACTAGTTTTTACACGAAAACCAGCAAAAACGGCACTTTTTTGTGGATTCCGAGCGCCTTTGTAACTTTATCCATTCAAGCTCGTAGTACTTAGAAAATTGAAATTCGGCGCAAGCCATGGGCTTTTCTGGTTATAATATCGTCAACCAGAGAGGCCGGACTCGGATTTTTATGTTTGAACGCTATACGGAGAGATCGCGTCGTGTGATCTTTTTCGCACGTTACGAGGCTCTCCAGTACGGTTCACAGGTAATTGCGCCTGAGCACATTCTGCTCGGGTTGATGCGCGAGGACAAGACGCTGTCCGCGCGCTTCTTTCCATTCCGCCACGTCCTCACCGTCGAAACGATCCGCCGCGATATCGAGGAACGCATCACACGCCGCGACCGCATCCCGCAATCCTCCGAGCTACACTTATCGGCCGCGACCAAACAAATACTTTTTTACGCGAATGACGAGAGCCGTCAGCTTCGCAATCGCCATATCGGCCCTGAACACCTTCTTCTCGGCATCGTCCGGGAAGAAAAGTCCATCGCCGCCGAAATACTCTTTGGTTACGGCCTCAGGCTGCAAGACATCCGCGACGAGCTGACGCGCCAGAGCGGCATTCCCGGCGTATTGGCGGCGACCAAAGAAAACTCAAGAACGCCAAGCCTGGCTGAGTTCACGCGCGACCTCACCGTCGAAGCGGCCGAGGGCCGTCTCGATCCGCTGATCGGCCGCGAAGCCGAGCTCGCCCGCATCACCGAGATCCTCTGCCGTCGGACAAAGAATAATCCCGTCCTTATCGGCGAGTCCGGCGTAGGCAAGACGGCACTCGTCGAGGGCCTCGCCCAACGCATTGTCGACCGCCGCGTGCCGAGCTTTCTCGACAATAAACGCATCCTGATGCTCGACCTCTCGCTGGTCGTCGCAGGCACGAAGTACCGCGGCCAGTTTGAGGAGCGCCTCAAAAAGATCATGACCGAGCTCAAGGATGCCCGTGAGGCGATCGTCTTCATCGACGAGCTTCACACGCTCGTCGGTGCCGGCTCGGCCGAGGGGACGCTCGACGCGGCAAATATCCTCAAGCCGGCCCTCTCACGCGGCGACATTCAGGTCATCGGCGCCACGACGCCTTCCGAATACCGTCGCACCATCGAGAAGGACCGCGCGCTCGAACGCCGCTTCCAAAGCGTCAAGATCGAGCCGGCGACCGAGGACGAGGCTATCCAGATCATTACGGGCGTCGTCGAGCGTTACGAGGCGTTTCACCAGCTCAGATATACCAAGGACGCCCTTCACGCCGCCGTCACCCAATCAAATCGCTACATCGCCGACCGATTCCTGCCCGACAAGGCCATCGACGTCCTCGACGAGGCCGGTGCCCGTGCAAAATTGCGGTTCCAGAACGAGCAGCAGGGCGAGCCGTCGTGGAAGGAAACCGTTGAGAATTGGAAGCGTTCTGCCGCCAATGAGGACCAGTTGATCTCATACGAATTAAGGTCGCTCGAAGACAGCTTCTTCGCCGTCGAGGTCACAAAAAACGATGTTGACGAGGTGATCGCGCGATGGACCGGCGTGCCGGTGAGCGCCGTCAAGCAAAAGGAAGCTGAAAAGCTGCTCGCGATAGAAAATGCCCTTCACGAGCGCATCGTCTCGCAGCGGCCGGCGATCTCGGCCCTCGCAAGAGCGATTCGCCGCTCGCGCGCAGGGCTGAAGAATCCGCAGCGGCCCGTAGGCTCGTTCCTATTCCTCGGCCCGACGGGCGTCGGCAAGACCGAGGTCGCACGCTCGATAGCGGAATACCTTTTCGGCTCCGAACGCGCCCTTATTCGCTTTGACATGAGCGAATTTATGGAAAAGCATTCGGTGTCAAAATTCATCGGCTCGCCGCCCGGCTACGTCGGCCACGAAGAGGGCGGCCAACTCACCGAAAAGCTCCGCCGCACGCCGTATTCCGTCGTCCTCTTTGACGAGGTCGAAAAGGCGCATCCTGACCTGTTCAATATCCTGCTTCAGGTCTTTGAGGACGGCGTGCTGACCGACGCGATGGGGCAGACGGTCGATTGCAAGCACGCGATCTTTATAATGACCTCAAATCTCGGCGCGCGCGTCATCCAAAAACGAGCCTCGCTCGGCTTTCAGGCCACCGCCGACGCATCGCGCACGGCGCTCGAGGAGCAGGTGATGCAAAAGGTCCGCGAGACCTTCCAGCCCGAATTCATCAATCGCCTCGACGAGATCATCATCTTTGACGAACTTACGAGCGAAGACCTACACAAGATCCTCGACCTCCAGATCGCCAGGCTGAATACGGTCGTCGCGTCGCGCGGCCTAAATGTCGTCCTCACCGAAAAGGCTCAAAAATGGCTCATCGACAAGGCATGCCGTGACCGCAAATACGGCGCACGTCCGCTAAAACGAGCGCTCCAAAAACACCTCGAAGACGAACTCTCCGAAGCCCTCATCCAGGGCAACATCGCCGACGACACCACAGTCGAAGTCGACGCCTCGACCGACCGCCTGTCCTTACGCGAACTCCGCCCCGCCGTAGCGGTAGGCACAACGCAGTAGGCAAGCGTCATCTCGTCCCCCGCGTTACGCTCACGGAATCGGCGACGTCAAAAGGAGCGGCGACACTCTTGTCGCCATGGCCGGTTCCTCCGGCGAGACTCCTTTCATTCGCACTCACCGCCGAAGAAGCTTCGGCGGTTGGGTCGGCTTCAAAAAGCAACCTCGCAAAACGGCGCAGAATCATAGAGGCAAGTCATTATTCGGCTTTGAAATGCACCCTCTGTTGGGTATTCTAATAGTTCGCTTTTTGGGACGCCGGCAGACGTGGTTTTTCGTGGCCGTTTGCGTGCCCAAACGGGCGGCCAACTCAAGCGGTTTTGTATGGTAAAGTTCAGCGTTCCGGCCCTGTGTTTATTGCTCTTATCGGTGTTTGCGGCCGCGCCCGTCTCGGCCGCCTCTGACGAGCGGGCGCCGGCCCGCGCCGCAGCCGCACAGCAGGTGGTCGAAAGCGTTGATATCCAGGGCAATCGACGCCTCCGCGACGAGGACCTCTTGTATTACGTCAAGACCCGCGCCGGCGACGTTTACGATCCCGCGGCCCTCGAACGCGACCTCAAGGAACTATTATCGCTCAATTTCTTTGACAAAACGGCCACTCGCGTCCTCGTCGAGGACGGCATCCGCGGCGGCGTCAACGTGATATTCTCGGTCCGCGAACTGCCCATCATACGCGACCTGCAATTCAAGGGCTCAAAGGCCATCAGCGAATCGGACATCCTTAAGAACTTTCGCGAAAAACGCGTCGGCATCTCAAAGGA
>CAZMQR010000166.1:0-5999 GCA_964568325.1 uncultured Chloracidobacterium sp.
GTCGGCGTCGGTGTAGGCGTCGGTGTCGGCGTCGGCGTCGGCGTCGGTGTCGGAGTTGGTGTAGGCGTCGGTGTCGGCGTCGGCGTAGGCGTCGGTGTCGGCGTCGGCGTCGGCGTCGGCGTCGGAGTTGGCGTCGGCGTTGGAGTTGGCGTCGGGATGGAGCCGAAGGCAGCGTCAAATGTGTGATCGTTGGCGCCGAATCCGCCTGTGGTCAGGCTTATCACGGGCCATGTGCCCGAAGGCGAGCCCGCGGGATCTGATACATTTGCGGCATCTGAATCCGAAGCATCATCGTCGCCGGCCTGCGATGTTTGGTCTTGCGTCGTCAACATCAGCCCGGCCAGCGGGCCGCCGCCCGAATAATTTGCGGCTAGATCGAGCCTCACCTGATAGGTTGTGTTGAACTGTATTCCGCCGTTGACCTGGCCGATGTTGTCGCTGGTGTTGCCGTCCGGTGTCGTGCTGCCGACAAAATAGTATTCGCCATTAGCGTCGGTTACGGCCGTCCCTACGAGCGTCGAGCCCTGATAGAGTCTGACGGTCACGCTCGCGATGCCGGCCTCGCCGGGGTCCTGAACGCCGTTGCCGTTCACATCGCGCGAGACGCGGTTGCCGATCTCGATGGGAGCTGCCGAACACATTGCGACGAGCGAGCCGAGCCCGTTGGTCTTGCCAAAATCAGGCTGCCCCACGCCGCCGAGGCCGTTGTAGATGCGGTACGCGCGCTCCGCGCTGCCGGTCGTATTGTTAAAGTAGCGAAGGCCGCCGTCGAATGTCGCATTGTTTGCGATCTGGCGATTGATCGGGTCGAGAAGTGTCGTTACGACGTGCTGGCGGCCGGGGACATACAGGAGCGAGCCCCACGAGACCTCGTCGTGATAGTTACCGTTGTTGGGCGCGGTGCAAAAATCGTCGTTATGATAAAACTCACCGTTGCCCGGCCCCTGGCCCGTATTCTGTGGAGCAGTGCCGTCACCGCCGCAGCGGCCGTTTGATTCGAGCGTCCACGAGCCAAATGATCCGCACGCACGGATCGTGTCGCCGGCCGTGCGTTTTGAATCCGGCCCGGCGTCGAGGGCGCTGTCGCCGGTTCGGTCGCGGAGGCCGAGGATCATATTTCCGTTCTCAAACTCGATATCCGTCAACATCGGCTGAGGATACACAAAGTCAGACTGGATGGTCGCTTCCCAAGCCCGCCACTCGGCGGGCTCGCCCGGATCGCCGACGCCGCGCGTATAGCCTAGCGGCGCCGAGAAAACGGGCGTCGAATTGATCGCCAGCGTCGTCGGGTTTACCTCGAATACGTATGCGAACAGGTTTGACGCGCTGTTGTCGCCATTCTCAGCCGTGCAGACCACGCCGATATAGACCGAATTGTTGAAATACGTCACGGCGAACGGCCGCTTGTTGGTATTGCTGCCGCCTGTCGTGCAGTTCGTGCTCGTTCCGCCCGGCGTCGGCAGTGTCAGACTCGTGATAGACGAACTGCTGCCGAGGTTTGCGCCGGTCGCTGCGTCGAGGGCATACAGCCGGCGATCCTGCAGGTTCATAACGAAGAGGCGGCTCTGGTCGGCTGACAACGCCATGCCACCGAGGCTGGATTTGCCCGTGCCGTTCCAGCCAGTATCGTAATTGTCGCTGGCATAGTCGCCGGTGTCGTGGTTGTTCGTGGTCGCATTTGGGACCGTAAAAACTGATGTAACAGCACTTGTGGCGGCGTTGATGACATAGATCGCGCCCGCGTCGTCGCTGTTATTGAGCACGCCGTCGGCTCCGGGGCCAAAGCCCGAGTGCCGCTTAAAATAAGACGCGGCATACAGCCTGTTCGTCTGCCGGTTGTATTCCAGCGAATTGATCGTGCCGAGCTGTGCCGCCGTCACGGTCAGGGAATGCGTCAGCGGATTGTCATAGTTCGCGATGGTCGTGTCCGTATAGGTCGTCCCTGATGTGTAAGGAAAATCGTAGAGTATTGCGTTTGCCCCGTATTGGCCATTTGACGCGCCCTGCGCGTATCTAGGTATGACCACCGTCGGCGTGTTCTGGCAGTATTCGGCCGGCACGGTGAGGGCGAGGTTCACGTCGGTCGTATTGCCGTTATTTACAAATTGCGTCGTTGAGCCCGAATTTGTCGATGAACCGCCCTGCACCGAATCCGTGCTTCGCGCCGACGGCTCGTAGCCCGCGGGCACGCCCGTAAATTCGACGCGATACGGCCCCGTTCCCGTCGCCGAGATCGAATAGTTCCCGGATGCATCCGTCACGTCTGTGCCGCGCAGCGTTCCGCCCGCGTCATACACGCTTACGGTCACGCCGGCCGTGCCGGTGTCGATCGAATTGACGCCCGAAGCAGTGTCGTAGCTGCCGTTGCCGTTATAGTCTTGAAAGACGCGGCCCGAGATCGTCCCCGAAAGGAAAATGCTGTTAAAGCCAAGCGACGAAGCCGCCGCAACGATCTCTCTTGAGAACATTGCCGACAACGCAAGCGCCGCACAGACTGCGGCCGCGGCCAATGCCCGGTGACGGGACACAAAACTGAGTGGATTCATATAAGGGGATCGACAAGCGGGTTCACGAATAGAACTTCACTTTTCGCGGTGTGGATTCCGAACGGAGCGCGTGGTATTGGGGGTAAAGCAGGGAGTTACAGCCGCAGGTTAGCAGCCAGATGAAAAGTCTAGCAGGACATACAAAACAATGTCAAACATTATTTACCAATCAGAATTCACCACAGAGACACAGACAGCACAGAGATTTATAGAAATGAGATCGGCTGACTGCTTCAGACCAACCTAATTAGTCTTCTCTGTGTCCTCTGTGCCTCCGTGGTGAATTTTCTTCCTATCGCTTCAACCGCGAGGCAAACTTCTGCCGAAACTTCGCCAGTTTCGGTGCGACCACGGCCATGCAGTAGGGCTGGTTTGGATTGTTTGCGAAATACTCCTGATGATAATTCTCGGCCGGCCAGAACTTGTCAAACGCCGTCACCTCCGTAACGATCGGAGCGTCATAGAGCCCCAGGCTCGTGATCTCGGCGATCACCTCGTGTGCCGTCTCGCGCTGCTGGTGCGTGTGGTAAAAGATGGCGGAGCGATACGACGTGCCGATGTCCATGCCCTGCCGGTTTATCTGTGTCGGATCGTGGACCGTGAAATAGACACGCAGCAGATCGGCGAATGTCAGCTCGCTCGGATCAAATCTGATCTGCACCACCTCGGCATGCCCGGTCGTCTCGGAGCAAACCGCCTGATACGTCGGCTCCTCAGTATGCCCGCCCGAATACCCCGACACCACGTCCTCAACGCCCCGCAGGTCGTCAAACACCGCCTCAACGCACCAAAAACACCCCGCCGCCAGCGTCGCTGTCTCAAAATTACTCATAACCTATTCACCTGCCACGGTGTCACGGTTTTTCGTTCCGTTTGAACCGATTTTGGGCTATTATAAGGCTGTTATGGATCAAACAACCACCGCGATCTACGAAAATGGTGTGCTGCGCCCGGCGGTCTCACTCGATTTGCCGGAAAACTCCGAGGTAGAAATAACCATCCACACCAGCGCAGAACCATTTCGAGAGAAAGTCCGCAAAGCTCTCGGTTTGCCAGAAGTTGTATACATCGCACCGGAGATCTCACCGGAACGGCGCGCGGAACTTGCCGAATTATTTTCGGGCGAGCCACCCGTGAGCAACTACATCCGCGATGACCGTGATTCGAGAGACGATTCGATATGAACGTCGTCTATTACGCCGACAGCAGTGTGCTTGTAAAGCGGCACATCGCCGAGACGGGAAGCGCTTGGGTAAGTTCCCTGACAAGCCCGCGAGGCATATCAACAATAGCTTCAAGTGCATTCAGTTTGGTTGAGGTGTCGAGTGCGTTCTGTCGTCAAAAACGCGAGAAGACCATAACGGATGCTGATTTCGAAGTTTACGTCAAAGATTTCGAAATAGCCGCAAACAACGAATACGATCTTTATCCAATCGACGCGACTGTTATCGCCGAAGCCCAACAGCTTCTGGAAAAATATACATTGACGAGCCGGCGATGCTGTCCAACTGGCGTCGGCCGTTGTTGTCCGCAACTCCTTGCAGCACGCCGGTATGCAGGAGCCAATATTTTTAGCTTCGGACAACAATCTGCTCAACGCCGCTCTCGCCGAGGGCTTCACGACCGACGACCCGCTCCTGCATCCTTAATGGACATGCTCCGTGCCCACCGTGCCTCTGTGGTGAATTATTCCTACGGCCATTCGCCTGAATAGGCGTAGTCGGCGCGGCCGGTGAGGATGATCTCGTCGTCGTCGCGCCAGGTGACCTCGGTGATGCCGCCCTCGGAGTGGACGTTGACCTTGCGTTCTGTCTTTAGGAGAAATGCCGACAGCACAGCAGCGCCGCTCGAGCACGTTCCTGAGGCGGCCGTCTCGCCGGCGCCGCGTTCCCAGATGCGCAGTTCGATATTCGCGCGGTCCTTGACCTCGACGAATACGACATTCGCGCGCTCGGGAAACTTTCGGTGCGTCTCGAGTGCCTTGCCGACCGCACGCCAGTCAAAATCAAAGCTATCGACAAACACGCACACGACCGGATTGCCGACGTTCACTCCCGAAAATGTGTAATGCCGTCCATCGACGCCGATCGGCTCATTGAGCACATGTTCGCGGCGGACGTCGGTCAGTACCGGTATCTCATCGCTGGCGAATTTTGGCTTGCCGATCTCGGCCCTGAACCAGAATTCGGTGTCGCCTTTGCGGTCAAACAGATCGTAATTCTTAACGCCGCTCCGCGTCTCGAGCCTCAGGCGCGGTTCGACCCACGCGCCTTTTCGATAAAGGTGCGCGACCGCGCATCGCGTGCCGTTGCCTGAGAATCCCACGATCGAGCTGTCAGGATTGACGATCTCGCAAAAGAAATCCGCCGTCTTGCCGTCACGCTGCTCGATCACGGCGATGCCGTCGGCTCCGACGCCCGTATTGCGATGGCACATCGCTAGGGCAAGCTGCGGCAGGTCAAGCTTCTCACCAATGCCGCGCTCGATCACGATGTAATCGTTGCCAAAGCCGTGGTATTTTGAGAATGGAATGGTCACGGATGATTTATTACAACGCAAAGACCCTTACGAAGCAAAGGGAGTGGTCTTGAAGTCAATTTGAACGCGGATAAAGCGGATCGGGCGGATCAGACGGATAATATTTTTGGATAGATCGGTTTTTATCCGCTCGATCTGCCCGATCCGCGTTCAAAATACCTGGCCCAACACGCTACTAAGCTTTTTTGATGTTCGCTATCGTCTCCGTCGGGTGCTTGTATTCCAGCACAAAATCGACCTTATCGCCAACCGCCAGCCCGTCAAGCATTTTCTTGTCCTGCACGTAAAATTCCATCTTCATCGGCGGCATCACGCCCGGAATGTCCTCGTGGTCAAGCTCGACCGAGCCGAGTTGCATATTGATCTTGGTCACCACGCCCCTCGCATCATACTTGCCGTCCTTTGGAATGCCCGCATTCGGCGAAGCAGGCGGCATGGGCGAGGCATCAAGATTCTTCACCGGCGGCACATGCGGCGGCGGCGTAGGCTGCCCGACCTCGGACTTTTGACACGCCCCAAGCATTACAACGGCAACAATTACAACGAAAATTATCGATCTCATAAGTTTCTAAGAGATTCACCACAGAGGCACAGAGGACACAGAGGAGAACAAGTAATGGTACATAGTTTCCCTCATCCAATTTCTAAAAAATCTCTGTGTCCTCTGTGCCTCTGTGGTGAATTCTTCTTCTTTGCCCTATTGCCGTTTCACCGGTGTTATCTTCAGCGTCAACCTTTCGCCGTCGCGTGTTACGGTCACCTCGACTTCGACGTCAGGCTTTAGTTCCCCGAGGGCGGCGGTGTAGTCATACACGTTCTTGATCTCCTTTCCGCCGAGCATGACGATCTTGTCGCCTGCCTTTATCCCTGCGCGCGAGGCGGGCGTGTTTTCACGCACGGCGTCCACGAGCATGC
>CAZMQR010000167.1:0-5965 GCA_964568325.1 uncultured Chloracidobacterium sp.
TGATCGGTTGGGGCAAACCAACGCCCGTCAACCCGCGCAAGTGGACGAACTATACTTGGGGTAACGTAATGGTCTCTATCGCAGGTGTACTTGCGAATCTGATCTTACTGATAATCGGCATCATCGCGGCAAAGATAATGATGTCGCAGGGCTACGACATCCGCGAGTTTTTTGGCCAGAGCACTAATCCCGTTTCGATCCTGGTCGGCAACATGATGCTGCTGAATATGTCGCTGTTCGTGTTTAATCTATTACCGTTCCCGCCCCTCGATGGCAGCAAGATTCTTGCGACGTTCCTGCCCGATTCGGCCGGGCCGGCTCTGGCGCTGCTTGAACAGTATGGCTTTTTGATCTTGATGCTATTGATCTACATGGGCGTGTTCCGGATGATAATCACGCCGTTCTTGTACGCACTTCTTTTTGTTCTCTCGGCCTGATATGAAAAAACGCATTTTCAGCGGCGCGCAGCCGACGGGCGAACTGCATATCGGGAACTATCTCGGTGCGATCAAGAATTGGGTCGCGCTTCAGGACGAGTATGAGTCGTTCTTTTGCATCGTCAACCTCCACGGCATCACGCTGCCACAGGAACCGGCGACGTATCGGCAAAAAACACTCGACCTCGCCCGCATCTACCTCGCCGCCGGTGTCGATCCCGAAAGGTCAACGATCTTCGTCCAATCCGACGTCGCCGAACACGCCGAGTTGACCTGGGTCCTCTCATGCATCGCCCGCATGGGCGAGCTTGAGAGGATGACGCAGTTCAAGGACAAGTCGCAAAAGGGCGGCACTGAACGTTCGAGCGTCGGCCTATTTACATATCCCGTCCTGATGGCCGCCGACATCCTGCTTTATCAGGCCAACCTCGTGCCCGTCGGACAGGACCAAAAGCAGCATATCGAACTGACGCGCGACCTTGCCGAGCGGTTTAATCGC
Source organism: uncultured Chloracidobacterium sp. (assembly GCA_964568325.1). GTDB lineage: Bacteria > Acidobacteriota > Blastocatellia > Pyrinomonadales > Pyrinomonadaceae > OLB17. The sequence continues at coordinate 937 of CAZMQR010000167.1, forward strand.
GATTTTGGCGAGACTTTCAAGGTGCCCGACGTTTACGTTCCGCCCACAGGCGCGAGCATCAAATCGCTGCAGGATCCGGCGAAAAAGATGTCCAAATCCGACGAGAACCCGAACGCCTCGATCTTCCTGCTCGATGATGCCGACACCGTAACCAAAAAGATCAAACGCGCCGTCACCGACAGCGGCACAGAGATCACATTCGATGATTCACGGCCCGCTATCAGGAATCTGCTGACGATCTATCAACTGCTGACCGGTAAGTCACAGGACGAATGCGTTGCGCACTTCGCAGGCAAAGGCTACGGCGATTTCAAGGGCGAACTGGCCGAGGTAACGGTCGAATTCCTGCGGCCGGTCCAGGAGCGAGTGAAGCGTTACGATGATGCCACGCTCGCTGCTATTCTTGAGTCAGGTGCCGGAAAAGCACGCTCGATCGCCTCAGCGACGCTCGCGGATGTTTACCAGAAGATAGGGATGACGTAATGCTCTCATTGACCGAGATGCTATCATTTCATTATGTCAAACATAGTTGAATTGACACTTGACCTCCCTCCGGCGATAACCAAGGACGAGACCCAGACCTTGCTTGCGGTCAAGCTGCTTGAGACGGGAAAGGTTTCGCTCGGACAGGCGGCGAAGCTGGCAGGTTATTCGATACGGGCGTTCATCGAAGTTTTGGCGAAACACAACGTCGCCGTTATCGACTATTCACCGGACGAACTGCGTGAGGAGATTGAGTCTTGAAAGAACCAGTCGTGCTCGATGCAACGTGCCTTATCGGTCTGGAGCGAATAGAGCAAGTCGGGTTACTAATCGAATTATTCGAGCCGATCTTGATCCCGCCGGCGGTTGCACGCGAGTTCGCTAATAGTATCGACGAGATCCAAACCGAAGAATTGATCGACCGCTCGCTGGCGTCGGTGCTTGAACTGGTGGTAGGGCCTGGAGAATCCGAAGCGATAGCTCTCGCAAAGGAAAAGGACTATCGGGTCGTTACGGATGACAAGCAGGCGAGGGCGGCGGCTAGGTCGGCCGGGGTCAAGGTGATCGGGACCGTGGGCGTCTTATTGCGTGCTAAATCGGCTGGGTTGATCACACATATTCGGCCGCTCATGGACGAATTAGATGAAACAGGCTTTCGGATCGGACCAAGTCTGAGAAACGAGGCGTTGCGATTAGCGAACGAGTGATATGAAAATAACCGTCTACGAGAAACCGACCTGAACCACGTGCCGCAATCTGGCGACGCTGTTCCGTGAGAATGGCATTGAATGGGACAAGGTCAATTATTTTAACGAACCGTTCACAGCGGAAAACCTTGGTGAACTTGTAAAGAAAACAGGCCTCAGGCCGATCAAGTTGGTTCGCGGTGCGGCATCAGCCGGCATCACCGACGATACGCCCGACGCCGACGTGATCAACGCAATGGTCGCTGACCCAAACCTGATCCAGCGGCCGATAGTCGAGGTCGGCGACAAGGCGGTCCTGGCGAGGCCGATCGAAAGGGCATTGGAAATTATTTAGCCACAGAGTTCACAGAGAACACTGAGATAAAGTAGATCTTATTCTCAGTGTTCTCTGTGATCTCTGTGGCAACCCCTTATGAGCATCACAAACGGAAACGGCCATTATCCCAAACCGCGCAACGTCCTCGGCGGCGAGCTAAAGTCATGCTGCACGGATCCGATGACGGGGTTTTATCGTGACGGCTACTGCCGCACCGGTGCCGACGATCTCGGGCGACACACGGTCTGTATTCTTGCAACTGACGATTTCTTGGCGTATTCGCGATCGGTCGGGAATGACCTCTCGACGCCGATGCCGCAGTACGGGTTTCCTGGCGTAAAAGAGGGCGACAAATGGTGCCTGTGCGTGACCCGCTGGCAGCAGGCCCTCGAAGACGACATGGCCCCGCAGGTCGTGCTTGCGGCGACGCACGAATCGGCATTGCAGGTCGTTAACCTCGACGACCTTAAGCGGTACGCTGTTGACGCGGACGAATAAGTCGGAAAGAATAGCCACGAATGTACGAATAAGAAATTGTGTTTTCATTCGTGCATTCGTGGCTATTTCCTTGTCTAATTTTTTACATGGCCGCACCACAAGAACAACCCGATCAGTTCACCTTCGACTTTCATAAAGAGACCGCCGAGATCGTTCGTGGTTCGGACGAGTTGCAGATAAAGATCGGCGATTTTGCCGGCCCGCTTGACCTGCTGCTGTTCGTCATTAGACAGGAACAGGCGAATATCTTCGATATTCCCATTGCTCGTATCACCGAGAAATATCTCGAATACATCCGCGTGATGAAGCGGCTCGACATCGCGGTCGCCGCCGATTTTCTCGTGATGGCGGCGACGCTGATCGAGATCAAGTCAAAGATGCTGCTGCCTCGCGACCCAAAGGCCGAAGAGGACGAGGAATTCGAGGACCCGCGTCAGGAACTTGTCGATAGGCTGCTCGAATACGAAAAATTCAAATCGGCCGCGGGTATGCTACACGAACGCGGTGAGATCGAGCAGGCGACATTTACCCGCGGCAGCATTGAAACGGACGGCGACATCGGCGAGGTGGACGCGACCGTCTTTGACCTGCTCAAGATCTTCCAGCAGATCGCCGCCCGCCACGCCGACGAGGTCAAAATGGAGATCGAGCGCGAAGAGATCTCGCTCGCCGATATGATCAAGACGCTAAAGGCACGCATCCGCGAAGCCGGCGAGATCAGCCTGTTGAAATTCTTCGCGGAAATGCACACCCGCCGTGAGCTGGTAACGGCGTTTATCGCCGTCCTTGAGATCGTGAGAACCGAGAGCGTCAAATTGTTACAAAAGAACACGTTTGGCGATATCCTGCTGCGACGGATTTGAGACGCAAGTCTGTGGTAATCTAAGCATATGCAAACTGATACTGACCGGATCGCGGAAGAAGCACTGCGGCTAACCACCATCGATAGAGCACGTCTCGCGGACCAACTTGTCGACAGCCTCGATGGCGGCACATTTAGCGAGATCGACCGTCTGTGGGCGGATGAAGCGAGACGCCGGCGCGATGAAGTCCGAACGGGAGAAGTAGAACCGATACCGGGTGAAGATGCACTCCGTCGCGTTCGCGAAGAGCTCGGACGATAGTGCGATTCAAGTTTCACCCTGTAGCTCTCGAGGAGTACCGCGAGGCTGCTCGATATTACGCGGAGCGACAAAGCGATCTGGACTTGCGGTTTATCGAAGCTGTCGAGAGCGCGATCACACGCATTCTTGAGGCGCCCGAGTGATGGCCCTATATTGACGACGACATACGACGCTGTCTGACGCGCATCTTTCCCTACGGCATTATCTATACGGTCGAACCGGCGTATGTTTTGATCGTTGCCGTTGCACATTGCAGCCGCGAACCGTTCTACTGGAAGGGGCGAATCGATTGATCTCTGATGGATACTGCGACTAAAACACGAACGACACGATCACCCGCGGAGCTGATGGCCCTCGTTGAGGCTCTCATTTTTGTCGCCGATGAGCCCGTGACCGCAAAGCTGATCGCGGAGGTGCTGGACGAGGACAAGGATGCGGTCAAGGCCGCCGTTGAGCAGCTTATCGACGAATACGGGGAGCGCGAAAGCGGCCTGCAAATACGCGAGATCGCGGGCGGCTATCAGCTTGCGACACGCACGGAACTGCACGAAGAGATCCGTGCGTTCCTAAAAACGCGCCCGTCCGCCAAGCTCTCGATCGCGTCGCTCGAAACGCTTGCGGTCATCGCATACAAACAGCCCGTTACGGTCCCTGAGATACTTGAGATCCGCGGCGTCCAGAGTGCGACGTCGATCAAGACGCTCCTCGATAAACGCCTGATCGTCGCCAAAGGCCGCAAAGAGGCAGTCGGCCGCCCGATGATGTATGGCACCTCAAAAGAATTCCTGATCCAGTTCGGCCTCAACGACCTTTCCGAACTGCCAAGTATCGAAGACTTCGAGGACCTTGTTAGCTAACGGATTTTTGCCGCGGATGACACGGATCAAGCAGATATTAGAAGATATCTAATTATCAGTTCTTATCTGCTTCATCTGTGTCATCCGCGGCTAAGTGCCGTCCCGCAAGCTTCTACGCTAGAATCAAACCGTGTCCGAACGATTGCAAAAACTCATCGCCCAGGCCGGCATCGCCTCTCGTCGCGCTGCCGAGCAGCTGATCGCGGCCGGCGAAGTTAGTGTGAACGGCGAGATCGTGACAGAGCTTGGCACCAAGGCCGATCCGGAAAAGGACCATATCAAGGTCCGCGGCAAGCTGATCAATACAAAGCTGCAGTCACGGTCGAACGTCTACGTCCTCGTCAACAAACCCAAAGGTTACCTGTCGAGCGTCAGCGACCCGGAGAAACGCAAACTTGTCGTCGATCTCGTTAAGGGAAAAGGCAAGCTGCACCCCGTCGGACGGCTCGATTACAACAGTGAGGGGCTGATAATCCTGACGAACGACGGCGAGTTTACCAACCGCGTTGCTTCGTCAAAAAAGATCCCAAAGGTCTACGAGGTCAAGGTCAAGGGCCTGCCTAATCGTAACGCGATCAACAAACTCCGCCGCGGCGTTCTGCTGGAAGACGGCTTCAAGACCGCTCCCGCCGAGATACGCGACCTAAAACCGACCCAGAATAACGGCTGGTATGAGGTGACTCTCTACGAAGGGCACAATCAGCAGATACGCAAGATGTTCGACGCGATCGGGCATTCAGTTGTTAAGTTGCGGCGGACAAAGATCGGGACCGTAACAGATCCGTATCTGAAAGTCGGCCAGAGCCGTCAGTTGACGCAAGACGAGGTAAACAAATTAACAGGATGAACAGGATAAACAAGATATCCTGTCCATCCTGTGCATCCTGTTCCAATTAACCGTCGATCAGTGCGCGGTGCTCCACCATCAAACAAAGGTCCTGAACGACCTTGATCCCGGCCTCGGCCCATTTCTCGGCAACCTCGTCATTCCTGATCCCAAGCTGCAGCCACACGGCCCTTGGCCTTTTCTGCAATATCTCGAAC
>CAZMQR010000168.1:0-5952 GCA_964568325.1 uncultured Chloracidobacterium sp.
CAGCAAGAGATTCGGCACGCGGCAGCGAGTTTCTCGTGATGCACGCTGACGTTCTGTTTCACGCGGATATTTTGATAAATTGCTGCAAGCAAGACGGAGACATTGTTCTCGTGGCTGACAAACATCTGCACGAAGAAACCATGAAGCTCGTCGTTGCTGACGGCCGCGTCGCCAGCGTTGGCAAGCACGTTAGGTTTGCCGAAGCTTCGGGCACATTTCTAGGTATTGCGAAGTTTTCAACTCAAGGCGGCGAAGCGTTGTTTGACGAGCTAGATCGCGTGATCGATGCGGGCGAAACGAATGCTTATTTTACGCTCGCATTGATGGGCCTGATCGCCAACGGTGTCGATATCGGCGTAAGCTGGACTGACGGCAGGGCGTGGATCGAGGTCGATTTTCCTGAAGAACTCGAACAGGCTGAGAAGGTACTTCCGCAGATCGTCTCATAGCCGCTCCTCAGGAGTGGAAATCCGTTCAGTTTTGGCGTTTAATAATCTGGTCTTTCTTCAGGCCCGATGGTAAAAGTGCGCCAAATATTCACACTCCTGATACTTGCGGCTGCATTGTCAGTCGTTTTCACGGCCAGCATGAGCGCTCAGCGGCGCTTTTATATCTCGCCTGACGATCATACGGATTACTTTTGGGTGGCGGACGACGTGGCATATCGCCAGGCGTTCTTGTCGATGATCGATTTTTACCTCGACAAGATGGATCAGACGGCAGCCAACCCGTCGGACACGCAGATGCGGTGGAATTGTGACGGCAGCCTCTGGATGTGGGAGTACGAGAAGAATCGGACGCCGCAGCAGTTTGAGCGGATGATGTCGCGCGTTCGCGACGGGCATATGAGCGTTGCCCTCAACGCGCTCGTGCTGGTGCAGGGCGGTTCGCCGTCCGAAGCGGTCCTGCGCGGTATGTATTATCCGGGCCTGATCGAGCGGCGGCACAATGTAAAGTTTCCGCTGGCTATCGCCATGGAAAGCCAGACAATGCCCTACGGCCTAACCTCGCTGTGGGCCGGCGCGGGCGCGAAATACAGTTGGAAGGGCGTCTGCGCTTGCGCGACACATGTTCCCGGCCTCGAGAACCGTGATCGAGAGATCTATTACTCGGGCGGCCGCGACGGAAGTAGGATCTTAATGAAGTGGAACTCGCTCTTCGTCGGCAACCAGCATTTCGGCGGCTACGCCGAAGCATTCAACCCGATGTCAGCGATAACATTTGCCGAGACGAACGCGGCCTTTCAGTCGCGATATCCGTTCCCGGCGATCGCAGCGTTCGGACGCGGCTGGGACGAACTTGAGTATGCGAGTGACGAGTTTGTGACTGTTGCGCAGCAGAATTCTAACGCCAATCGCCGCATCATAGTTTCGAACCAGGAAGACTTTTTTCGCGATTTTGAGAAATCGTTCGGCGACGGCCTCGAAACTCACGCGGCGGCCTACGGCAACGAATGGGACGTGTTGACAGCGTCGCTCGCGGAGGTATCGGCCCGAGTAAAACGCTCGACCGAAAAGCTGCGCTCAGCTGAGGCGATGGCGACACTCGTTTCATTGAATCAGCCCTCATTTATGGCCTCTCGTGTTGCAGAGCGCGACAAAGCGATGCTCGATCTGGGCCTTTACTTTGAGCATGATTGGACAGCCGACGGGGCGATCCCGCGTGCAACGCGGGCGAACTGGAACCGTCAGGTCGAGGGCGAAATAACGGCTTACGTCGATAAATTGCATGATGACGCACGATTCGAATTGGCAAAGCAGATCTCGCGCGATGGGCAATTTCCGCGATTCTATGTGTTCAATCCGCTGAACTGGGCGAGGACGGACTTTGCAGACGTGCCGTTTCGCGGCAACTACAAGGTTCGCGTGATCGACGTTTCCACCGGGCAGGAGGTGCCGTCGCAGGTCTTGAGAACGGGCAATCAGCAGACGCTGAGGGTGCTAGCATCAAATATTCCGTCGGTCGGTTACAAGATATTTGAGATTCGCGAAGGCGCGGCGTCGGAATTCGCCGGTGGCCCGACGGCGGTTGCGTCAACGATCGAGAATGCGAGCTATCGAGTCACTGTCGCCGGCGACGGTGCGATCACGAGCATTATCGACAAGGCGAGAGCGAACCGCGAGCTCGTCCGCAATGTTGGCGGCCGTGTGGTCAATGACCTCGGCGGCAACAGGACAGGTGCGGTAGTGATCGAGAATGCCGGGCCCGTCAGCATTACTCTGCGTGCGACATCGGCCAGCCCTATCGCCCACACGACGCGGGTCACGCTCTATCGAGATGTTAACCGAGTCGATGTGCAGAATGAGATAACGGCAAATTTTGGCGATGTGAAGACGTGGGCATACTCATTCGACATCAATTCGCCCGACGTATGGCATGAGGAGGTCGGAGCGGTTATTCGCGCGAAGCTACTCGCAAACGGCGGCCATTACAGCCCGCGAAATGCACGATACGATTGGCTGACGATCAATCATTTTGCCGACATGACGGACGGCACGGGCGGCTTTGGCATTACGCTCTCCAACTCGGACAACCAGTTCATGCGGCTCGGAACGAGCAGCATCTCAATGCTCGATACCGCAACGCCGCAGCTAAACGTCCTCGCCGGCGGCCAAACGGACGGCAGCAGCCTCGGCATTCCGAACCAGGGCGGCGACCGCTATTTTAAGCAGCGATTTGCGTTCTGGAGCCACGGGGCATTTGACCAGACGGCGTCGATGAAGTTCTCGCTTGAGCATCAGAATCCGCTCGTGGCAACAATGATCGACGGCCTCGGTACACGGACACGGCCGTATCCCGCGAGCAGTTTCTCGTTCATTAACATCTCAAATCCCAACGTCCTGCTCTGGGCGCTAAAGCCCGCCGAGGACGGCATCAACCGAGGGATCGTCGCCCGCGTTTGGAATCAGAGCAATGCGCCTGTCAATTACACGCTCGGCCTCTCGCAGCCGATCACTTCGTCCGATAGACTCACGCATATCGAGACGACGATCTCGCCGGCAACGGTTGTATCGGGCCAGTTGAGCGCTGGTATCAACCAACAGCAGATACAGACGCATCTGCTTCGGTTGAACGCCGCGAAAGGTAATTAGCCACAGATAACGCGGGTCAGGCCGATAGAAATTATCTGGCCAGATCATCCTTATCGGTTTTCATCAGCGTTATTTGCGGCCAAAATTAGATCAGGCTTAAGAGGCGTTGAAGTCCCTCCTCAACTTTCATCCCAACATGAACACGCAATACGCGGCGGCCGCGGTCGATGAGGACTTGGAGATCACCTCGAGCCTGGGCGGCTTTGACGACGCCGAACGTGTATTTCTGCCCGGGCACGGGCAAATCGGCACTGTCGTCGGATGTTATCTGGAGAAATACACCGTTGTTTGCCCCACCTTTGTAGGCTTGGCCGGTCGAGTGCAGGAACCGCGGGCCAAAGCCGAGACAGGTGGCAACGCGATGCGAATCAAGGACCTTCTCGCGTAAGGCCTGCAGGAGCGATTCGTGTTCGGCGGTCATCTCGATAAAGGCGAGCAGCGCGAAATAATCATTAGGCTCGATATTGTCGAGATGGGCGTTGAGTATCGCCGCGGCGGTTGGTCCGCCGACGGTTGCGGTCAGATCGGCGGCGTATTGGTCGCTTGCAAAGAACGATAGTCCGTCACCCTCGAAGAACGGTGATTCGTCGGGCAGGTTACCGCTCTGCTCGTATTCGTCTGTGATCTTTCGCGCCTCGACTTTGGCCGATTCCACATCGGGCTGATTGAACGGGTTGATCCCCATCACGGCACCGGCGACGGCGGTTGCGAATTCCCAGCGAAAGAATTCCTGGCCGAGGTTGTTGATATCGTCAAGTTCGATCTGAACGACGGGATGCCCCGAGACCGACATCTCGCGGACGTGCTCGGCAAAGCCGTCGTCTCCCGCGAGTGTCAGATATGCAAACACTCGGTCGCTGCCGTAGTCGTCTGAATGCTGTGGCGGTTCGCGGTCCACCGGAATGATCGCGACTCCGTTCTTGCCGGTCGATTCGGCGACGAGCTGTTCCATCCAAGCTCCGAGGTCGTAGATCTCAGGCGAGGTGAAGATCGTCAGCTTGTCACGGCCGTGTTTATGACAGACACCGAGGATCAGGCCCAGCAACGCTCCGGGATTGGCGCTTGGGTCGTTGGATCGGCACGCTTCGGCCATTGGCTTGGTATTCTGCAAGAACTGTTCGACGTCAAGCCCCATCGAGGCCGCCGCCGTCATCCCGAATGCCGAAAGAGCCGAGAATCGGCCGCCGATCTCCGGCTTGCCGTAAAAGATGTGTCGAAAGCCGTCGTCGCGGGCGAGCTGCTCCATCTTTGAGCCCGGATCGGTGATGGCGATGAACTGTTTGCCCGCCTGCTCGCGGCCGACCTGTTCGGAGAGGCGTTCGAAGAAATACTGCTTGAAACAATTCGGCTCTAGGGTCGAGCCTGATTTGCTAGCGACGATAAACAAGGTTCGTTCGAGGTCGAGCTTGTCTTCGACCGCTTTGACCTGTGCCGGAACAGTCGAATCGAGAATGTGGAACTGCGTCTTGCCAAACGTCATTGCTAACACCTCAGGGCACAACGACGAGCCGCCCATGCCCATCAGCAGGACGCTGTTGAAGCCCGCCGCGTCGATATCGGCCCGCAGGTCGTGATATTTGTCGAGGTCAGCCAGTTCTTCATCAACGATGTCGAGCCAGCCGAGCCATTTTGCCTCATCGTCGCCGGTCCAGACGGCAGCATCTTTTTTCCAGATCCTCGCAATCGTTTCATCGGCCTGCCAAGAACCGATCCCTGACCGCAACACTGATTCGATGTCAGCTGGTAAGGTGTAGGTAAAAGTATTAAGAGACATAGTTAGATTTTAGCCGAGTTTGTTAGAATTCGAGGCATGAAAGGTATTTTGTGTGTTCTCGGCCTGCTCGGGGTTGCGGCGATCTCGGTGGCTGCACAGCCGTGCGTTAAGTCAGCAAACGAGGTCAAGCCCGCGCTTTCGGACGCCGCAAAACGCGAATATTCCGAGAAGCTCGAAAGGGCTGCCATTGAATACACAACCGAACCGACGGCTGACAATCTCATCTGGTTCGCTCGTCGGAAAGGCTATCTTGGCCATTACAAAGATGCTATCGAGGTGCTAACGATCGGTATCTCAAAGTTTCCTAACGACGCGCGGCTGTATCGTCATCGAGGGCATCGGTATATCACTCTGCGATGCTTTGACAACGCTATTGCCGACCTCGAAAAGGCGGCGAAGCTCATCAAGGGCAAGCCGGATGAGGTCGAGCCCGACGGGCTCCCAAATGCCAAGAATATCCCGACCAGCACTCTGCAATCGAACATCTGGTATCACCTCGGCCTCGCGTATTACCTAAAGGGCGACTTCAAACGGGCGACGAACGCCTACAAGGAATGCCTCAAGGTCTCGACGAATCCGGATATGCTCGCCGCGACCTCGCATTGGTATTACATGACGCTGCGGCGGACAGAAAACTTCAAGGAGGCTGAGAAAGTGCTCGTGCCGATCGACGGCGATTTTGAAGTGATAGAGAACGAGGATTACCTTAAGCTGCTCCGGCTCTATCGCGGCGAAGTTCGGCCGGAGATGCTCCTCGAGATGCTCGGCGATGAGGCCAACACGCTCGGCAATGCCTCGCTCGGCTACGGACTCGGCAATTGGTTTCTCTACAATCGAGATAAGATCCGCGCGCATCAGATCTTTCGAAAGATCGTCAATGGTAATCAATGGGCGAGTTTTGGTTTCATCGCCGCCGAGGTAGAATTAGCTCGCATCGAGAAGCTTTGACAGTTCTCGTTTGAGGAGTTTGCCGGTGGGCCCTTTGGGAATGTCGGGGACGAAACGAATCGTCTTGGGACATTTGTAGTCGGCGAGATGTTGGCGGCAAAAGGCCATTAGTTCATTGGCTGTGGCATTGGCTTTGAG
>CAZMQR010000169.1:0-5943 GCA_964568325.1 uncultured Chloracidobacterium sp.
ATAGGAATAATATGACGGCGAAAGGTGAGTGAGGTCGACGATGCCGCGAGTCCGGTCAGGGCCGCTTGGCTGATTGGCATGAGTGTTCGGGATCGCCGCCGTGCCGTCCACGTTCGTTCCGATGTTGTTACCGGCGATTCCGCAGAATCCGCCCTCGGGGAGAAATTGCCCCTGTAGGTCACCGCAGGCGATAGCTCCGCGGCCATTGCCGCTGATCACGTTCCGCCCGGACTCCGCGATCGATCCGACCGTCGTCTGCGTAGCCGGAGCGGTGTATACGCCCTGTGAGCAGTTGCCTAAACCAATGTCGCCGAGAGGATCGGTCCCTATCCGATTAGCTTTCAGATCGTTATTGACGGTCAACTGCTCGCCGGTGCTGAGATCGAAGAGTAGTGGCGTCGTCAGGCCGGTGCCTGCACATTGCGGCGGATCCGTGGACACACCATTGCCCGAAACAGTATTTCCCTGGATGTCGTTGCCAAATAGATTGTTTGCACCTGTCAGGAACACGCCGGTCGCATTCGGCAGTTTCGCACTGCCTAAAGCGTTGAGCCCAATGATGTTGTTCTCAAACCTGTTCGAGTTTCCGTCAGTTACGGACAGGCCCGCGGCATTTGCGCTCATTACGTTTCCGCCGACAAAATTGTCGTCGCTGTCAAAGATCAACATTCCTGTGCCTTGATTTGGCAGGGCAAGCATTCCGGTCAGATCCGTCCCGAGCAGCAGCGCCGTCACGGTGTTATTTCCGTTATTCGGCGATGTGCTTGTGCTCTCGAGCGTAATTCCATTTCCGCCGATCAGGCTGCCGCCGTTCATTACGCCGCTGAATCGGTTGATGGCGATGTAAGTGATCAAGCAATTGCTGGCCCGTATTTTGAGCCCGTCAGCCGGAGCCGGAACATTCTGGCCCGAGATCGCTACCTGACGCACGCCGGGGACCGCGTTGGGCCCGATGATCGAGAGTGAACTCGTCACCGGCGGCAGTTCCTGCGATGGCGTGATCGTTCCGTTTGCGAGCTGGAAAACGATGATATCTGCTCCCGGGTCGCTATTCGCCTGAATGATCGCGTTCCGCAAACTGCATGGATCTGGGGTGATGCACGACCCGCTGTCGTCGTTCGAAGTCACAAAGAACACTGCCGAAGGCGCCGACATCACGACACTGGGCAACTCGCCGCGCTCGAGCACCACCAGATCGTCTAGCCCGTCGAGATTCAGCCGCATCGGGAGGACGGCGCTCACCGGCCCATTGCCCTCAAGCGCTGCATATTGGCGGGTCAACCCGGTTCCGGCACCTTTCACCTGCGAGAATATCTCGATGCGGGACGAATTATTTGACGAAACGACCATATCGTCAAGCTGGCTGTCCGCGACGTTCGCTCGTAATAGTTGAACGTCGCCTGACGCCGCAGCGGCCGCGAATCTGAAACCTGATGACAGTTCAGTCATCTTCCACGACGACACGGGCGTAGCCTTCGCCGAGATCGCCCGAATATAATCAGATTTGCCTTTCTCCTGCAGGTCGGCCCTCTTCGCTGCTCCTACGGCCTTTGCACTCGTGGCCTCGGTGGTTGTCGGGACCACTAGGTTCGTTGTCTTCTCGTCGAGAAGTCCCCGAACATAGCCTTGAACGTCGCCGTCCGCTATCTGCTTCGGGTCAAGCAGCGGATTACCGAATTGATCCCCGTCGGCTACCGCAGGTTCGAGTTGCGTGTCCGTCGTGACATAGGCCGTCGGTTCCGCACCCGTCGGCTTGAACGCGACCTCTTTCAGCCCCTTAGAACGCCGCAGTTGGGCCGATCGACGTGCATCGCTCGGCTTGATGGCCGGTTCGAGTCGGTAGATATTGCCGTCCTTTCCGAGCAAGGCCAGCGAACTGCGATCTTGCTCACCAAACCTGCCAACCGCCAGGGCTGCCACTGAAAAAGGCATTTGTCGAACGTCAACGACCGCGGGCGGACGAGCAATGCCGCTGTCTTTCAGAATGTCCCATGGATATGCCTGGCCGCGTTCGTGCACGACCACAAGCGTCTCGCCGCATCCGACCGCGATATCTGAATAGGCATCTTCATCCAGGTTCCCGATAGCGATCGCATTCGCAGCGGCTGGCAGCCGAATGATCTCCGGAGGGTTCTTGAACGCTCCCTCCGGATGCTCGAAAACCGCGAGGAATGAGCCTCCTTCCGTCGTGTAGGCCACTGCAAGGTCGGTCTGGCCGTCCGAACGTCCGATCTCACCGCGCTGGATCGCGGTCAATGGCCCCGGCAAGCCGAAAGTGACCGGGGTCGAAAATGCTCCCGTTCCGGTACCGATCATCACCGAAAAGCTATTTGACCCTCTTACTGCCGCAACAAGGTCTGGCTTCCCGTCGGCACTGAGGTCGCCGGCCAACAGTTGGTCAGGTGCAAAGCCAACAGCCACATCCGTCGCAACGACCGTAAAAGGCTCCGGTTGCCGCTGCCGGTCGGGCGAAACCTCAGCTTTGTAGGCCACGACCCTTGGACCACGACCCTTCAACAGGCTCAACGACCCGGCCGAATCGGCCATGACCACATCGGCAAAGCCGTCCGTATCAACGTCTGCCGCCGCCAAGGCAACCGGCTCTCCGACGAGTGACTCAAGACCAATAGCAAGAGGTTTACCATCGTAAAACTTGACATGCGGCCCATTCTGCTTAGCCTCCGTCAAGATGGCGAAGTCTCCTTCATCTCGCAGGGCACCTTCCGCCGATTGCATTGTGCCTCGTGCCTGCCACGCAAACATCAAGTTCGCAATAGCGGTAACCGTAAGCAAAACCCGAGCCGTTAACCTCACCACCCTGCCGTATTTCATTGCGATTTCTACCTCTATCTAACAAGGCAGGAAATCGGCGGCGACCGGCTCAAAAAAAGTCAAAAAAAGTACGGCTGACACATGTTTTCCGTATAATGCTCTATTACAGAGTCCATCAATGAATACTCGCGAGGAAGTAACAGCGATTTTGCAGCGAATAAATGAGGGCAGCCCCCATGCTCCTGAGGAACTGCTGCCGGTAGTGTATGACGAGCTTAGAAAATTGGCGTCTGACTACATGGCCGGAGAGCGGCCCGATCACACGCTGCAGGCTACGGCACTCGTGCATGATGCATATATCCGCCTTGTCGATTGGGAAAATGTCTCGTGGCAGAATCGCGCACACTTCTTTTCAGTGGCAGCCAAGGTAATGCGCAACATTCTGGTCGATCACGCTGTCGCGAGGAAGGCACAAAAGAGGAATTTCGGACAGCGCATCGAACTCACCGAAGACATTAGCTTCTCTGGCGGGCATGACCTTGACCTGCTCGAACTTGAGAATGCCCTTTCCGTACTTGCGAAGATCGAACCAGACCAAGAGCGGATCGTGGAACTCAGGTTTTTCGGCGGTTTGACTATCGACGAAACGGCCCATGTGATGAACGCCTCGCCGGCGACCGTCAAGCGCGAATGGGCGATTGCGAAAACCTGGCTTTTTCGACGATTGACCAATGGATAACGCTACGGAATCTGATCGGTGGGCCGAGATCAAGGCGATATTCGCTTCGGCGATCGATCTGCCGGCCGATGAGCGGCCGGAATTTGCCCGCTCGGCCTGCAAGGGTGATGGACGGCTTCTTAGTGAGGTTGAGTCCTGGCTCGATTCGTACACCGCATCTGAGGCGTTTCTCGAAGACCCTGTAATTTCGCACGATGCTTTCGGACTCAAGGCATCGATGGCCGGTCGAGAGTTTGGGCATTACACCATTGAGAGTGAGATCGGCCGCGGCGGCATGGGAGCGGTCTATCTGGCGACCCGAAACGATGGTGAATTTGATCAGCAGGTCGCCCTAAAGATCGTCCGTCAGGCCGTTGCCGATAGTCACGTGATCGAACGCTTCCGTCAGGAGCGACAGATCCTCGCCTCCCTAAATCATCCGAATATCGCTAGGCTTCTCGACGGAGGAGTGTCTGCCGAGGGCGAGCCATTTATCGCAATGGAGTACGTCGACGGGCATACCTTGCTCGACTTTGCCGCCGCCAACCGGCTGGGCATCAAAGGCCGGCTGAACCTCTTCCTCAAGGTCTGTGCCGCGCTGACATACGCCCACCAAAATCTCGTCGTCCATCGCGACATCAAGCCTGGGAACATCCTTGTTGATCGGAATGGCGAACCGAAACTACTCGATTTTGGGCTCGCAAAGCTCATCGATGAGAGCCTTGGCTCTGATAAGATGCGGACGCAGACCGTCTTTCGGGCCCTGACACCGGCCTACGCCAGCCCCGAGCAACTTCGCGGCGAACAGATCACGACGGCGTCCGACGTTTACGCGCTTGGTGTCGTCCTTTACGAACTCCTTACGGGCACACGTCCGTTTCAGTTTGATGGCAAGAATCTCGACGAGATCATTCGCACCGTCGCAACGACCGATCCTTCCGCGCCGTCGGCCAACCCGCGATCCGAGATCCGTGAGCAGATGAAGGGCGACCTTGATAACATCGTGCTCAAGGCTCTCCGACCCGAGCCCGAGCGACGATACACTTCGGTCGAACAGTTTGCCGATGACATTCGGCGTTATCTTGCCGGCCTGCCGGTCATCGCTCGCAGAGCCACGCTCTATTACACGGCGACAAAGTTCGCCCGTCGCCATCGCGTCGCCGTTGTAGCCGGATTTCTGATCCTTACAACCGTCGCAACCGGCGTTACGTTGACAGTTCGCGAAAAGCGAAAAGCCGATCGACGATTCAACGACGTTCGCCGTCTGGCAAATTCGCTCATCTTCGAGGTCGACAGCGAGATACAGAAAGGGCCTACGAAAGGGCGTGCGATGATAGCGCAGGCCGCTCTTGAATATCTTGACAGCCTCACGCAGGAATCGGGCAATGAGGACGACCTTCTGCCTGAATTGGCAGCGGGCTATCTCAAGGTCGGCGACATTCAGGGCAAGCCCTACCGCCCAAACCTCGGCGACACCATCGGTGCCGAAACGAGCTACGAAAAGGCACGCGTGATACTGCAAACGCTTGTGGATTCCAATCCTGCCAGTCTCGAGGCGCGACGTTTCTTAAGTCTCGCCCACCAGAGCCTCGGCCGCGTCCAGCAGCGCAATGACAAGTGGGACACCGCCCTTGACAACGAAGGTCGTGCAGTGGAATTAAGCGAAGCCATCGTCGCCGCCGCTCCATCTAACGCAGCGTACCGCAGCCTGCTTGCCGACAATTACGTGCAGTATGGTGCCGCACTTTATCAGGCCGGGCGCGGAGCTACCATCGACGACCATCACCTTGCGATCGAGTATTTTCGCAAGGCTCTGGATATTCACAACAGTCTCACCTCCGAAGACCCCGAAAACGCCGAACACCGCTATGCGGCCGGTGTCGATTATGAATTCGTCGGGATCGCATTCAATAGGCTGGGCGATCTGACCGGCGATATCGGCTATTACCGGACCGCTCTAGAAAATCACCTCAAAGAGTTTGAGATCAACCAGGCCCTAGCAGCATCTGACCCTTCGAATGCGGCCTATCGGCGCATCGTGGCCGATGCTTATGGCGAGGTCGGGCTTTCACAGCTAAAGCTCGGTAACACCGCCGAAGGGCTTTTGAATTACCGCCGCCGGCTCGCGATCTTCGAGTCCGTTAGGGCATCAGACCCGTCAAACGTCGAAGCCGCTCGCGATTTGATCAATACTCTCGTCGACATCGGCAAGGCCCTCGCAAAGAATGGCAACACGCCCGAGGCCCTTACACAATTTCAAAAGGCTGTCACGCTGCAGCATTCCGTCGTCGCCGCTGAACCCGCGAATGCCGAGGCCCGCGATGCCTTAGCCCGCCTCACCAACATCACAACCCGTCTGGAAAAGACCGGCCGCCTGGAATGACCAACCCCAATAAAAATGGAGCCACCCGTCGGATTTGAACCGACGACCTTTCGATTACGAATCGAATGCT
>CAZMQR010000170.1:0-5923 GCA_964568325.1 uncultured Chloracidobacterium sp.
TAAAAATCCGCGAACCCAACCCAGAACAACGATAGCCACGCGAACAGCATATGGCGCGAGTTCAACCGGCTCACGAATTTGTATATCCCAAACTTGATCGGATGCTTAGACATCTCGTCGATGCGGCCGCCGACCAGGTGCCGCAAGCTGTGGCAGCCGAGCGTGTAGCCCGCCAACAGCGTGACATTCACGGTCAATACAAGAGTTCCAACGCCGATGCCAAAACCGTCCGTAAACTGCGTGGCCGCTATCGCATCGTAGGTAAGAACAACAATGAACACGAGTGCAAAATAGAGGAGATACCGGTGAATGTTCTGTATCACCAGCGGGAACTTTCGCTCGCCTCGATAGCCCGAACGGGGCTCGCCAACAGCGCACGCAGGCGGGTCAGCCCAGAACGCCTTGTAGTACGCACCCCGATAGTAATAACAGGTGAACCTGAATCCGCCGGGTGCCCAAAGTATCAGCACCGCCGGCGTTAGCGGCTGCACCAGCAACCACGTCGGCATCCACGACGGCCACTCTCCGAGCCACGCGTGCCCCGACAGCGGCTGGCTGGCCGCTTCCCAGATCAGCGGCGAATACATCGGTGAGAGATATGGCCCCCAGGAATAGTGTTCCCCCTGAAGCGCCGCCCATGTTGAATAAACGACGAATGCCGAAAAGCCCAAAAACGTCAGCACCGACGGCAGCCACCACGCGCCGGTGCGCATGGTCTCGCCAAAACCGCGCCGCGTGATCTGCACCAGATTAGCCGCCATATTTAACTGATTGGAACGTTAGGACTTGTAAAGTTTTACCGCGAAAACAACCGCCAAGTCAAAAGTTCAGCCATCGGATCACAGATACCACGATCGCGATATTGCCGTTCGCTTCAGCGAACGGTTCATGCTCACTATTTGATTTGGGCTTTAGCCCGACCCACACGTTTTGGGCTTAAGCCAACGGCAAGTCACCGGATACGCCCGAACAGTTCCGTCATCTCACGCAGCCATTTTGCGGCATCGTCATCCAATTGCCCGTCCACGAGCTGCCATTCCCAGTTGCCTTCAACGGTCGCTGGCGTGTTCATTCGAGCCTCGCTGCCGAGGCCGAGGACGTCCTGTGCCGGTGCGATCGCGGTGTCGGCGACCGAGGCCCACGTGGCACGCAGCATCGCATCGCATACGCCGCGGCCGGATGACGAAAGATATTGCCGGGCGTGTGCCTTGACCTTGCGCGGTGCGGAGCGATACCAGCCGGCGAGCGTATCGTTGTCGTGCGTGCCGGTGTAAGCGACGCAATCGCGTCCGTAATTGTGCGGCAGGTCGCGGTTCCGCGCGTCGCCGCCAAAGCCGTACTGCAATATCCGCATTCCGGGAAAGTCGCACTCGTCACGCAACGCCTCGACCTCCGGCGTCAGCGAACCGAGGTCCTCGGCGATCAGCGGCAGTTCGCCGAGACGTCGCTTCAAGACCGCAAAGATCTCGCGGCCCGGCACGTCTCGCCACTCGCCGTTCTCGGCGGTCTTGTCACCGCCTGGCACTTCCCAATTGCGGACAAACCCGATGAAATGGTCCAGCCGCGCGATGTTAACGGTCTTGAGCGTCCACGCGACGCGGGCCGACCACCAGCCCATATCGTCGGCGAGCATCGCCTGCCAGTCGTAGATCGGATTGCCCCAAAGCTGGCCCGTCTCAGAGAAATAATCCGGCGGCACGCCCGCCACGACGGTCGGCCGGCCTTCGTCGTCGAGCTTGAACAGCCGCTGATTGCACCAAACGTCCGCCGAATCGTACGCCACAAAGATCGGGATGTCACCGATCACACGCACACCGCGCTCATTGGCGTACGCCTTGACCGCCATCCATTGGCTCCAAAACAGGAACTGCCCAAACTTGACCGCCTCGATCTCGCGTGCCCATTGTGAACGCGCTTTATCCAACGCGTCGCGCTCGCGCCGCCGCAAAGGCGCCGCCCAGTCGGCCCACGCGGCCTGTTCGTGAGCGTTCTTCAGGGCCATGAACAACGCCAGGTCGTCGAGCCACCACGCGTTCTCGCGTGCGAATGTCTCATAGGCCGCCCGCCTTTCCGACTGCCCCTCGGCCCGAAACCGCTCAAACGCCTCGCCCAGCACGTCTTCGCATTCATTGCCCACCGTGCCTCCATCTATCAGTCCATCCTCCGCCAGCCTCCCCGCCGAGATCAGCGACGTATTCCCGCCAAACGCCGACAACGCCGAATAAGGCGACCAGCCCGCCGGCACCAGGTTCAGCGGCAATATCTGCCAATACGCCTGCCCCGCCCGCCCGAGCCAGTCCACAAACCACTCCGCCGCCCCCAGATCCCCGCCCGGCAGCGAGGTCGGATGAAGTAAAATACCGCTGGAGCGTGGAAAGTTCATGTCCGCCTCGATGCTGCTAGGTTATCATTCAGCAGCACCTTTCTCTTCGCGGCTCGCCGCCCTATTTGCGGAAAAGCTTGCTTTTCGTACGCTCGCACCGACGCCGTCCTCCTCGCGGCTTGCCGCCCTATTTGCGGAAAAGCTTGCTTTTCCGTAAGCTTGCCAAAAAAGTGCGGCTTGCCGCCGCCCAACCGTCCGCCATGTTTAAGATATCGAGAGACCGTCCTGCCTATTACCTAACATCGGTCACTCACAATCGGCTGCCGATCTTCCAGACCGACAAACTCAAACAAGTCCTCGCAACCGCCTTCGACGAGGCACGACGCTCCGGCGGGCTCTTAATATTTGCATACGTAATAATGCCCGACCACACCCACGTACTGACCGACGATGCGAGAGAAATGAAGGACGTTCTCAGGTTCCTAAACGGCATCTCCGCGCGTCGGATCATAAACTATCTAAAGGAACACGACCTAGACTCTTCATTGCAAAAACTCCGGATCGCCGAACGCAAGGATGAGCAAAAATATTCCGTTTACGAACACCACCCAAACGCCATCCGCATCACCGGCGAGGACGCGTTCATGCAAAAGGTGAATTACATTCACCAGAATCCTGTCCGCGCGGGCCTTGTCGAGCATCATGACGATTATCTCTATTCAAGCTCCCGCCAATGGCATAACCGTGCCCTTCCCGACGAGCCGCTTGTCACCGATCATCATAAGATCAACTGGCGATAGCGGTGGACATGTTCGAATTGATTTCTAGCGGCTTGCCGCCCTATTTGCGGAAAAGTTTACTTTTCCGGTACGCCTTAATTTCCTTTTGCGGCTTGCCGCCGCCTAACCCTTCGGCGGCGGCAAGCCGCAGAACTATTAAAACATCCTCGGAAAGGCAAGCCTTTCCGCAAATAGAGCGGCAAGCCGCCGGAAAAAGAAAGCGTTTCTCGGAGACTTGCATCATACGCCCCCATATCCCCGCCAGGCAAAGACGTCGGATGCAAAAAAATACCGCTGGAGGGTGGAGGGTTCATTCGAAATAAATGAGAGCTGTCTACGAATAACTGATGACTGAAGAATATCAGTTTTCAGTCATAAGTTATTGGGAAGTGTTCATAATATACTTTCGTAATGATGGCTAACATTCTATCTAGACGCGAGATGTTTACGGGGCTTGCGGCGGCTGCGTTGGCCGGGTTGTCAGGTTGTAGGCCCGGTTCGCCGCCGAAGAGTGTTCGCGACGATCTGGCGTTGCTCGATCTCAGCGAGGCGGCGGCATTCGTTCGGACGCGAGAGGTTTCGCCTGTCGAGTTGACCACGGCTTGTCTTGACCGCATCGCGAAGATCGATCCAAGACTGCATTCGTTTATCACCGTAACGGGCGATCAGGCGCTGGCCGATGCCCGCCGCGCCGAGAATGAGATCAAGCACGGCCGCTGGTTGGGACCGCTTCACGGCATTCCCATCGGTGTAAAGGACAACATTGATACGGCCGGCATTCGCACAACGGCCGCTAGTGCGGTGTTTGCGGAAAGGACGCCGGAACGCGACGCCGAGGTAATTGCCAAGCTCAAGACGGCGGGCGCCATCATCATCGGCAAACTGAACATGCACGAATTCGCGGGTGGCACGACGTCCGCGATCAGTCACTTTGGTGCGGTCCACAATCCGTGGAACATCGAGCATGTCGCCGGCGGGTCGTCTGGCGGGAACGGAGCCGCCGTTGCGGCCGGCCTCTGCTACGGCTCTGTTGGCACGGACACGGGCGGCTCCATACGCATCCCTGCCGCTAGTTGCGGCATTGTCGGGTTGAAACCGACGTACGACGTCGTGCCGACAGAAGGATTGATATACGTTTCGCGATCGTTCGACCACATCGGCCCGATGTGCCGCACGGTCGCGGACACGGCGATTATGTTTCGCGCGATGACAGGTCATCCAGTTGCGAATGAATTCGATCCAAGCTCGCCGTCGGCCACGTCAGGTCTGCGGGTCGGGCTGCTGCCGCATACCGTTCCTACGTGCGACGCACCCGTCGAGGCGGAGGTCCGCGACACGTTTGACGAAGCGATGTTGATAATACGTGGCCTCGTAGCGGAGGTCCGCGATGCCGAACTGCCGATGCCCGAGCTCGGCGACATAATTGGTGGCGAAGAATATGCCTTTCACGCGCAGTATCTCGCCAATACACGCGAGCTTTACGATCCGAGGACGCGGGATAATATCATGGAAGGCAAGAAGGTCTCCACGGCCGATCTGTCGCGAATGCGGAACGAGCTTGCAGATCATCGCCGGACGATCGTTCGCTCATTTGAAAATGTCGACGTCGTCGCAGTGCCGACGCTTCCCGGCTTACCTATCACCCTTAAGGACGCAACAGACCCATTCACATTGAACGCGTGCACGTTTGCCTTCAGCATCGCGGGCCTGCCAGCCATTTCGGTACCGTGCGGATTCTCGAAGTCGGGCCTGCCGATAGGCCTCATGCTCGGTGGACCGCCGTTGTCAGAAGGACGTCTGCTAACCTTGGCTAACGCTTACGAGAAGGCCACCGGTTGGGAACGACACCGGCCCGCTATCTGACTCTATGGACCTCACTATTCGGAGCAGCCGTGTTGTTTTGCCTGACGGCGTTGCGGCGGTGGCGGTGCGTGTGAAGGACTGCCGAATCGCCGCAATTGACAACCACGGCGATGTTTCGGACGGCGAGGTGATCGACGCGGGGGATCTGGTGGTGATGGCGGGGATCGTTGATGCGCATGTGCATGTTAATGAGCCGGGGCGGACGGAGTGGGAAGGGTATGAGACGGCGACGAGGGCGGCGGCGGCGGGCGGGGTGACGACGCTGGTGGATATGCCGCTGAATTCTATTCCGCCGACGACGACGGTTGCGGGGTTTGAAGAGAAGCTGGCGGCGGCGGCCGGGCAGTGTTCGGTGGACGTCGCGTTTTGGGGCGGCGTGGTGCCGGGGAATACTGCGGAACTGGCGCCGCTGGTCGAGCGGGGCGTGCGCGGGTTTAAGTGTTTTTTGATCCATTCGGGCGTTGATGAGTTTCCGCACGTGACTGAGGGAGATCTGCGTGAGGCGATGCCCGAGCTTGCTCGGCTCGGTTCTGTGCTGCTGGTACACGCCGAGGTCGCAGGGCCGATAGATGCGGCGGCGGCGGAATTGGCGAATGACGATCCGCGCGCGTATGACACGTTTTTGCGTTCGCGGCCGCGTGAGGCTGAGAACGAGGCGATCGCGATGATGATCCGGCTGTGCCGCGAGACCGGCTGCCGCGTGCATATCGTGCATTTGTCTTCGTCAGACGCCCTGCCGATGATCCGCGAGGCGAAAGCGGAAGGCTTGCCGCTCACCGTCGAGACGTGCCCACATTATTTGACGTTCGCGGCCGAGGAGATCGCCGACGGCGCGACGCATTTCAAATGCTGCCCGCCCATACGGACGCGCGAAAACCGCGAACTGCTCTGGGCCGCGATCGGCGACGGCACCATCGACATGGTCGTCTCAGACCATTCGCCCTGCACGCCCGCTCTC
>CAZMQR010000171.1:0-5886 GCA_964568325.1 uncultured Chloracidobacterium sp.
AGCAGAACCGACGTGACGAAGAACATCAATGTCGATGAACGGCCGCGCGAGCTGGCGGTCGTCCGTCTCCCGGGAACGTCTAATCGTTGAACCTCTACCGCCACACTAATACCTCCTAGTTAACGAACCGACGCAACCTAATGCTCACGACAAAGCCGATCGCAACAAATGTCGACAGGATGGCCGACAACCCCGCACTCATCAGGGGAAGCGGCACTCCGATCACGGGCAGAAATCCAAGGGTCATCCCAACATTGATGAATATCTGAAAGACCATCCCGCTCACGATGGCCATTATAACAAGCATCCCGGCGCGCTCCGAAGCCTCTCTCGCCCCCGCTATCATTCGCGAAAGCAGTAGTGCATATGCAAGCAGCAGCGATATGCAGCCAATAAACCCTGTATTCTCAGCAGTTACTGCAAAAATGAAATCGGTGTGCGGCTCGGGCAGGAATTTGAGTACGCTTTGCGACGTCTCGGTCTCACCGTGAATCCCCGACAGTCCACCTTTCCCGACCGTGATCATTGATTGTATGGTGTGATACCCGTAGCCGCGCGGATCGACACTATCGGGGTCGATCACGGCCATGATCCGTTCCTGCTGATAACGTTTGATCTTACCCGTGCTGACGCCGACATACCACGCTGATGGGATAAGGACCGCCGCTGCAACAAGCGCAATGATGATGTATCGCACCTTAAGGGCCGACAGAAACAGTACAGCCGCGAGCAACGGTATGTATGTGATCGCCTGGCCCGCATCCGGCTCGAGCATGATAAGCACCAGCGGCCCGGCCAGGATCGCACTTCCGATCAACGTCTCACGAAGGGTCAGCTTTTTCGGCTTTCTAAGGCCGAAGTACTTTGCCAACATCAGCACCGTTGGGATCTTTACGAATTCTGACGGCTGAAACTGCCCGAGCACCGGAAGCCGAAGCCAAGCCTTCTGGCCGTTGACCTCCACACCGAGCGGTGTCAACACGAGAAACAGCAGAACCAGTCCGATCCCGTAGAATAACGGTGCCGCGTCCACGATACGGCGAAAATCAGTAAACGCAACGACCAAGAACGCCGCAACGCCGATACCGATACCGATGATCTGTTTTGACCAATAACCCTCGCTCGGTAAGGCGTTATGTATCTGCCACACACCAAATCCGGCGATAGCCATGGCGAGTAATGCCGTTAGCCAATCGAAGTCGCGCAATTCGCGTTTCTTTTCGAGGATCGCCGCCATCTCTTACTTCGTTGCGACCTCCTGCGGATCGTCTGGTCTCGGCTCACGTTTTGCGAGATACGATTGATACATGGCCCGAACGGCCGGTGCTGCATGTGAACCGCCAAAGCCGACGTTTTCGATCAATGCGATCACAGCGATTTCAGGCTTATAGGCCGGAGCGAACGAGACAAACCACGCGTGGTCCTTCTTGGCTCCAACGTCTTTACCCAGTTCCGCCACCTGTGCGGTTCCCGTCTTGCCGGCGATGTCAAAGCCCGGAATCCGTATCGAGCCCGCGGTGCCGCCGCCGTTCACCACGCCCCACATTCCCTTGACCATCACCTCTTCCTGTTCGGGCGTCATCGCGATCAGCTTTGGCTGCGTGTGCGTATAGCCAAAGCCCGGCCGCTCAGGAAAATAGTTTGCGTCGCCCGGCTCGCCAACCGCACCGATCGTCCTAAACTCCTTCAAAAAGTGCGGCACATACATATTCCCGTGCATCCCGACACTTGAGATGGCCCGGAGCATCGAGATCGGTGTTACGACAACCGTATCCTGTCCGATGCCTGCGTAGACCGTTCGAATATCACTCCATTTTCCCTCGTTTCGTTCGACCCAGCTTCGCCACGATTTTGGCGTTTGACTTACCTTCTCGTTGGGCAGATCGATCCCGGTACGCCGGTCGTACTCAAAGTCCTCGATCATCTGCGACAGGCCATCGATCCCCATTTTGAGCGCAAGGCGATAGTAATAGCCGTCACAGGATTTCGTGATCGCAAAGCTAAGGGGCGGTGATCCGTGGCTGCCCATGCAGCGAGTAAATTTGTTGCCGATCCTGATACCGCCGCCGCAGGCGACATTGGAATGAGCGACCGTGATCACGCCCTGCCTGAGAGCTCCGACCGATTCCGGGATCTTCCAGGTCGAACCCGGTGGATAACGGCCCTGAATGGCCCGATTGTAAAGTGGGCGTTTCTCGTCCTGCCAATAGGCTGCGATCTGACGCCGCCCATCCGGCGTTGAACTGCCGCGAACAAAAATGTTGGGGTCAAATGACGGTGCAGATGCCATCGCAAAGATCTGCCCATTGTTTGGGTCCATTGATATGATCGTGCCTCGCTTCGTTGCAGATTCGGCCAACTGCTTCTCAGCCTCCATCTGCAGATCGAGATCGATCGTTGTTACGAGGTCTTGTCCCGACTGAGGCTGCACGACCTCAAGTTCGTTTTGAACGCGCCCACGACTGTCGACCAGAACCTTGCGGTAACCGTCACGCCCGCGCAGATATTCATCGTAATACTGCTCAAGCCCGCCCTTACCGATGATGTCACCGGGGCGAAACCCGCGGTCCTTATAAACAGGGTCTTCCAACTGCTTCGGACTGATCTCGCCTACATATCCGAGTACGTGCGCAAGCGTCGTTCCCAGCGGATAAAACCGCTGCGGCTGCAACTCAACGCGCAGTTCTGGAAATTCGAGGGAATGGGATTCGACCCACGCAATATCACGCATGTCGATGTTCTCTTTCAGCACCATCGCCTCGAACTCATTCTGTTGCCTGATCAGGTTGAGCCTTTCAACGACGAACTCACGATCAAGCTTGAGTCCATTCGCGTATTCATCAACCCGTTCGTTGACGTTGATCGACTTCAAAGGCTCGTTCGAGAGAACGATATTGTAGGTCGGCCGCGAATCGACGAGCAGCCGACCGTTGCGGTCAAAGATCGCACCGCGCGGTGCAGGGATCGGTATAAGGCGAACACGCTGACTCTCAGCACGTTCACTGAAGTAGTCGCCCCGCATTATCTGCAGGTAATAGAGCCGAACGCCAAGAACACCAAGCAGCACGAACGCCAGCACCTGTATCGTGGCGACGCGCGCGGCAAGGTTCTGGACGTGGTCGCCTATCTTCATCTTACTTGCCCAGCCGTATGGGGTTTCGCCTGCGTGTCTGCCGCCGAGAGCCGAATACGTCGCGTCGCTTGCGACGTATTCCCTTTTCGCCCGAAAGGCTCTGCAGCATCAGATAAATGAGCGTTCCGACGGTGGTCGTTCCTATCAGGGAATAAGCACCCGTGACCAAGACATCGCCCGCAGGCGGCTGTCCGAACAGACGGTGGAGGCCGTAATAGACCGCATCATCTAGCAAACACGCACCTGCTATGATGGGGATCCTAAGTAGAATGTTGTCCAGATATACCCTGCGGGCGATCTCGGAAACGGCATAAGCGATGAGTGTCTTTGAGAACCCGTTCGCACCGAGCAAGCCGCCACTCAACGCATCGACCGCGATGCCGCCAAGCGTGCCAAAAATGATCGCTCGGATGGAATTTCGCTGAAGCGCAGCGTAAACAACGATGATCAGCGGCAGGTCAACATAGGCCAAGGGCTCCGCCACGTTGCGCAGCGTCCACTGCAGCACAACGGCAATGATCAATGCGATGGTTAATCTTACGCCTTCCACTTACCCAGTCAGTTCCAAATCAATCCTTAGGCCGAACCGAATTCGGCAGCTTTTGGTCATAGTCCGCACTGGCCTGAGGCGCATATAGGAGGATCCCGACTTCCTGCATCGAGCTCAAACGCGCGGCCGGGCGTATCTGAATTACATGCGGTGTCGTTGCTGAGCCAGTCACGATATTGACGATCTCGCCGATCTTTAATCCGGCCGGAAAGATGCCGTCCTGGCCACTTGTGAAAACCGCCTGTCCAACCTTCACGTCAATATTCCCCGGGACATATTTCATCTCCAGGAGTTCCTTTTTGCTCGTCCCTGCAACGACTCCCAAAGCATTTGATTCACCGATCTGGCCGACAACGGCCCCAACGCCGGATTTGTCGCGTGTGATCAGATCGATCTGAGCGGTCAGCGGGCTTACGGCCGTCACGCGGCCGACCAGGCCGCCGTCCGTCACGACCGGCATGTTCAGGGCAACGCCATCAAGACTTCCGCGGTTCACTATCGACGCGTCAAACCACACCGATGGGTCGCGTCCGATGATGCGCGCGGTAAGCACGCGGTATCTACTCTGCTCTTTCAGTTCGAGCATCGCACGCAGGCGAGTGTTCTCAGTCGCGAGTTCTTCCTTTTGCTTTAGCTCGACCTCGAGTTCCTGGACACGCTGTTTTAGCAGACTGTTCTCGTCTTGTGCCGAGCGGAGATTTGAGATGGAGGTGAAATAGTTAGCAATTCCCGAGGTGATCGTTGTGACCGGTGACTGGACGAAATCAGCGGCCGTCTGAGTCCATGAGCGGATAACACGCTGCCCCGTCGTGATCTCACGGGCGTCAAACGCCATCAACACGAAGTTGATCAGCAATAGCGCGATCATCAACCACGGCGCCAGCCGCCATACTTCGGTTTGACTACGCTCTACCATTCACCAAATGGTCAGTTTCCGGTCATTAAGGAATTGTCCCACTTAACTCGCTTAAGGAGTTCGAAATCCGACAGCATCTTGCCGGTACCTAACACGACGGATGACAACGGATCGTCGGCAAGCACTACCGGCAGCCCCGTTTCGATCATCAGGCGTTTGTCCAGATTCTTGAGAAGTGCTCCGCCACCAGTCAACACGATGCCGCGCTCGACGATATCGGCCGAGAGTTCCGGTGGTGTTCGCTCTAAGGCGACCCGGACGGCATTAATGATCGTCGCGACCGAATCTGACAAAGCCTCGCGAATCTCTTCGTCCGTCATTGTGATCGTCTTCGGGATGCCCTCGATCAGGTTGCGACCGCGAACGTCCATCGAGAGTGGTTCCTCCAAGGGGAACGCCGAACCGAGCGCTATCTTGATCGCCTCGGCGGTTCGTTCACCGATCAGAAGGTTGTACTTGCGTTTGATGTACTGCGTGATCGACTCGTCCATCTCATTGCCCGCGACGCGAACTGCTCGGGAATAGACGATACCGGAGAGTGAGATGACCGCAATGTCCGTGGTGCCGCCGCCGATATCGACGACCATATTGCCGTGCGGCTCGGTGATAGGCAGGCCTGCACCGATAGCCGAGGCCATTGCCTCCTCGACAAGATAGACCTCAGATGCCTTCGCTCGATATGCCGAATCCTCGACCGCGCGTCTCTCGACCTGCGTGATCTCAGACGGAATGCCGATGACGACGCGCGGGCGGACCCACGACTTGCCGTTATGAGCCTTACGGATGAAGTGCTGCAGCATCTTCTCCGTGACCTCAAAATTCGCGATCACGCCGTCCTTCATCGGGCGGATCGCGACGATATTACCCGGCGTGCGGCCGAGCATTTCCTTTGCGTCACGGCCGACGGCCTCGACCTGGTTCGTAACCTTGTTTATCGCGACTATCGACGGCTCCGAGACGACGATGCCGCGGCCCTTTGCATAAACGAGAGTATTTGCGGTCCCGAGATCTATCGCAAGATCGCTGGAAAAGAGACTAAAGAGAGACTTAAATGCCATTATCGATCAAATCTTCTAATATTCGGCCGCGAGCACCGTTCCTAGACAAAAATGCCTAATCGAATAGCATACACCGTGTCTCAACGAATTATCCACTTACGATGCATTTTGGCAACACTTTTTTTGCCCATCTCGAGTCTCGACAAGCCGAACGGAAAAAAGGGCGAGGTGGTAAGCCTCGCCCTTTTCAGTCATGTCCGCCTGTTGCGGAGCGTGTCTAGTTGTTCGT
>CAZMQR010000172.1:0-5884 GCA_964568325.1 uncultured Chloracidobacterium sp.
ATTACGCTGTTTGGCGTGCTGTTTGCGGGCAAGCAGCGCACCACTGACGAGTATTTTGTCGGCGGCCGCAGCGTGCCGTGGTGGGCGATCGCGATGTCGATCGTGGCGACAGAGACGAGCACTATCACGTTCGTGTCGGTGCCGGGCATTGCGTTCGCAAAGGGCGGGAATTTTCAGTTTTTACAGCTTGTTTTCGGCTACATGCTGGGCCGCGTGGTGATCTCTCTGGTCTTCATCCCGCTGTATTTCAAAGGCGAACTGCAGACGGTCTATCAACTGTTGGGCGAACGATTCGGCTCGCGGGTTAAGATGCTCGCGTCCGCGCTGTTTGTCGTAATGCGTAATATCGCGGACGGCATTCGATTGCTGCTGACTGCGCTCGTGCTGGCGGCGGTTTACACGGCTTTCGTGCCAACGGCGGATGCAAATACGATAGTGATCGGATCGGTCATTGTTCTTGGCCTGGTGATGATCGTCTTCACGTTTTACGGCGGCATGGAGGCTGTGATATGGGTCGAGGTCGTTCAGCTGGTGATCTATATCGGCGGAGCCGTCGCGGCGGCCGTGATATTGCTGCAGAACATCGACGGCGGCTTTGCCGGTGCGGTCGCAGTCGGCGAGCAGTTTGGCAAGTTCAGCGTGCTCGATTTCGGCTGGGACATGACAAAGACCTTCACGTTCTGGTCGGGCCTGCTCGGCGGATGTTTTCTCACGATGTCAACGCATGGCACGGACCAGTATCTCGTCCAGCGGTATCTGTGCACGAGCAAGCCTTCGGCGGCCGCAACTGCACTGCTGTCGTCGGGTGCGGTCGTGCTGGGGCAATTTGTCGGATTCTTGTTCATCGGTGTGCTGCTGTTCGCGTTTTACGAGCCTTACAATTTGCCGGAATACGCTCAGGCCGGCGTCGCGGGCTCGGGCGTGCCGTCGACACTGCCGTTCTCGGGCGGCGACAAGGTGTTTCCCGATTTCATAACGAAGTCTATGCCGACGGGTCTGTCAGGCCTGGTCGTCGCAGCAATATTCGCGGCGGCTCTGTCATCGTCGCTCAATTCGATCGCCGCGACAGCCGTCAACGACCTCTACAAGCCGTTCGCGGGCGAGCGGGATGATAAGCATTTTCTAAAGGTCTCAGGCTGGCTCACCGTCATCATCGGCATTGTTCAGATATCGGTCGCCATCGCGGTAAAGGATGCAAACAGTTCGGCTCTCGGCATGGCGTTGTCTGTTGCCTCATTGATCAACGGCCCCGTGCTTGGTGTGTTTTTGGTCGGCACGTTTCTGAGAAAAGCCCGAGAATCGCACGCTTTGATCGGCATGTTGGCGAGCATCGCATTAATGCTCTATATTCTGCTTGGAACGCGCATAGCTTGGACGTGGTATGCGCTGATCGGCAGCTTGACGACGTTTGTGGTCGCCTATATTGCAACTCGTGTTTTTTCGAACACTAAGAATGAGGTTCCTGCTTAGCTTTCTGATCGTTTGCGCATCAATGACGGGAACGGCGGCTGTCTCGTCGGATCGCAGGCCGCCGGCACGCGTGTTTCCTGACAATATGATGCACGCAGGCTGGCAGCCTGCGCTCCGACGAGAGCCCTCGACTGCTTCTTGGAGGCACGCCGACAAATTCCTCAAGAAAATGTCGGTCGAGGAAAAGGCCGGCCAGCTTGTGCATATCGGGATCAACGCGAAGTTCGCGAACCGATCTAGTCCGTTCTTTCGCGATATCGAGCGCCAGGTCGTCGAGAACAAGGTCGGCGGCATCATTTTGTTTGGTGCGCCGATCTACGAGTCCATTCATCTGGTCAACCGTATGCAGGAACGGAGTAGGGTTCCTTTGCTCATTTCCGTCGATGCCGAAACCGGCGTCGGGATGCGGTTTGAGGATGCGGTCAATTTCCCGTGGGCGATGGCAATGGCCGCGACCGGCGATCCGGAATTCGCTCGCCGGGCAGGCGTTATCACAGGGCGTGAAGCCCGGGCGATGGGCATTCAACACATCTTTGCCCCGGTGCTCGATGTCAATAATAACGCCGACAATCCGGTGATCAACGTCCGCAGCTTTGGCGAAGATCCGAATGATGTTTCTCGATTCGGAACCGCATTTATCGAGGGCCTGCAATCTCAAAACGTCATCGCAACCGCCAAGCATTTCCCCGGCCACGGCGACACGAACGTCGATTCGCACCGCGGGCTGCCCGAGGTCAACCGGTCACGCGACGAGCTCGAGCGAAACGAACTGATTCCCTTCCGTGCGGCCGTCAAAGCCGGTGTCGCCTCGATAATGGTCGGCCACATCGGCCTGCCGCAGATCGACCCCGAACAGATCAAGCCGCTCAAGCAATATACCGTCGGATATACAGATCAAGGTGACGAGATCGTGCGTGAGAACGCGACCATACCGGCGACATTATCCGGCAAAGTGCAAACCGATCTGCTGCGGCGTGACATCGGATTTGACGGATTGATCGTATCTGACGCGATGGACATGAGCGCGCTGACGGTCTATATGTCGCAGGATGAAGCCGGCGTAAGGGCTATTCTTGCCGGCACTGATATGCTGCTAAAACCGTCCGACGCCGATGCGATGATCCACGGGATCGTCGCGGCTGCAAGGTCCGGCCGGGTCCCGCAGCAGCGACTCAACGACGCTGTCCGTAAGCAGCTTGCGTGGAAATATGAGCTCGGCCTCTTCAAACAAAGACTGACGCCACTCGACGCGATTGACACGATCGTCTCGGGCTCTGAATCCCAGCAATTGACGGATGAGATCGCGACGCGGGCGATAACGCTTGTCAGGGACCAGGCGAACTACCTGCCGCTGGAACGAGGCAAGAAGGTCGCAGTTCTCGGCATCTCAAATGGCTACGAAGGCCCCTCGATAACCTCAACCGTCGCGGGAATCCTGCGCTCGGTCGGCATCGACGTAACGACAGGTTACATCCAGCCAAATTCAACACCGACACAAGAGGAGGCCGCTCGGCGCGCGGCATACGACGCGGATATTGTTGTCGTCGGACTTTATGGGCGCGTTCGCTCGGGGGCGCAAGGCAGCACGGGCCTGCCGCCGGACGGAGCAGCCTTGCTCCGCGGCCTGATCGAGTCTGGGAAACCGGTAATTGGCGTCAGTTTTGGCAATCCTTACGCGCTGATGTCATTTGGCGGGCTGCGAACATACCTGGTCGCATACGGCGATATGCCGAGCCTACAACGCGCCGCCGCCCGCGCCCTCGTCGGCGAACAGGACATCACCGGCCGCCTGCCCATCTCGCTGCCGGGCCTATGTCCGAGCGGCACCGGAATACAAAGACGAACAACGGTTCGACAGGGACTCACATCGAAATAGCCTTTATCACCCAACTATCTCCAGAAGCCCTTCAATGACCTGATCCATCTCGCGTTCCGACGCACGTCCAAGCTTGGGCCCCAGGCGCTGTGTTGAGAGAGTCCGTATCTGACTGATCTTTGCCCAAGATCGTTTTGGAAGCTTCTTGCCAGTCAACTCCAGCGTTAGCGGAAACCCCGCCCGCGGTCGTTGACTGGTCAGGGCAACCGCGATGACTGTGCCCGAACGCTCGTTGAATATGTCCTGGCTCAAAACAAGGATCGGCCGCCTGCCAGATTGCTCGTGACCTTGAGTAGGATCAAGATTGGCGCAGACCACATCGCCTCTCAATATGGCTGCCATTCCGCCGCCTCCAAGGCCAGTCCCTCATCGGCAAGGGCCTGTTCCTCATCGATATCGAGCTTCGCTAGTTCGCGGGCAAGTCGATTTTTGTCCACCCGCTCTATCTTTTCAGCGACAGCGTCCTGAAATGCACGGGAACGGCTCGGGAAGATGTTCTCTTTGACCAGGCGATCTACACGCCTTAGCAGATCTGACTCAATAGAAATGGTGACCTTATCTACGTTCACACGGAAGTATTACCAGCAGTCATACTTCGTGTCAATACTTTTCTCACCAGCCTGTCGATTGAACAAGCTTGTGGATCCTGTCTAATTCGGTGTCGCCGAGGTCGAGCTTCGCCGCATCGTAAACGCTCGCGAGCCCTGCCAACGCCACCGCCTGGCTGCTTTCGTCTTTGATCTCTGAGATAACATCGAGACTTTCGAGGGTGAGTTCGCGGGCCCGATCCTGATGGCCGTGGTCAACGAAGCGCATCGCGAGCATATTAAGGGCACCGGACCTTGCCGCAAGCTGCGGGACGGTCTCGACAAGCGTCGCAGCTTCGTCGTAGAGCGTCATCGCGGCCTCAGAGTCGCCTTGTTTCTCCCTTTCATCGGCAACACCTATGAGGGCAAAGAGACGGTCGGCGTCTTCCTCGATACTCTCGACGGTCTGGCGTGCAAGGTCGGGTTCGTTCTGAACTGTAAGGATGCGAGCGATCTGCGTGAGGGCTTTTGACGTTTCAGCCGGATCCTGGTTCTCGCCCGCGATCTGCACGCCCCGTTCCGTCTTGCCAAATCCCGCAAACTGCACGCCTATCGAACCCATCAGCGAGTTGCGGGCCCGGCTGTCCCGCGTTTCGATATCACGCTGCGAACGCAATATCTCATAAGCCTCATCAAGCGAATCGACGGCGTCCTCTTTCGCATCCTTTTCCCATTCGTCGCGTGCGATGGCGAGCAGCGCCGACGCCATCTGCGTCTTATCGGCCACGAGATCGAGAGCTCGGTCGCAGGCGTCCTCGCTGCCTGCGTAGAGAAAGCCGAGTGCGCTATTCACGAGAAAGAAATCACGATGGACATTGTCCAGGACCTCTGCCCGTGACAGAGCCTCCTCATACGTCTCGATAGCCTTATCATTCCGGCCGGCCTCGATGTAGAGATTGCCAATGTCGCACAGCGAACGGATCTGCTCTTCGTCGTGATCGATCTCGAGTGCAGCGGTGACGGCTCGTTCCAGATGGCCCTCGGCTGCCGGGCCCTTGCCGTCGGCGATCCTTGCGGCCGCGATCTGACTGAGAGCGGCAGCGCGAGCCAGCGGAAAATCGATCTCGGCAACCGTCGCGTCCGCTCCTGCGTCATTACCGTCTGCTGCCTGCCGCACGGCGATGCCCGCAAGCACAAAATCGGGATGCGCTAATGGCGCCGCGATCTCTCGGGCCTTTTCGACCTGCCCTTTCGCGGCCTTGACCTGTGCAACATGCTCAATTGCCTGCGAACGCAGGCCATGTTCCTCAATGGCGTCAGCTAATTGGATGGCGTATTCGTCATCGTCCAGTTCCGCGCACTTCTCAGCGATCTGCATTAGCAGTTTGTCGCGGGCAAACGGCTCTGCGATCTGGTTGGATAACTCGGCCGCCAGATCAACATCACCTTTGGCGAGATACAGCGGCACGATCACATTCATCGCCTCCGCGTGCCCGTCGGCACTCTTAATGTTCTCAGCCAAAAACGCCGCCGCCGCCAGCAGGTCGCCCTGGGCCTTTTCGCGTGAAATAAACTTATCGTGCATAAAAGAATGTGAACCACAGATGGACACAAATAGACACAGAAAAAAGGTCTATCTGTGCCTATCCGTGTCTATCCGTGGTTAGAAAACTCTTCTGATCGACTCGGGCATCCAGTCCCTAAGGTCGCTCGCGATCGCTCCGGCACCGGCGGCGCGTAATGTCGCGGAATCGACGGTATTCGTGACGCCCAAGGCCGGCAGATCGGCGTTTCGCGCAGCCTTGATCCCGGCCGCTGTGTCCTCGATCACGAGACACTCGCTATGGGTCATCGGCAGATGCCCGCGGGCCGTGCGGGCGGCGTCGATCTTGTTAAAACCGATACGATACGACTGCGGATCGGGCTTGCACGCGGTCACGTCCTCTGCACTCACGATCACGTCAAAATGCCCGGCCATGCCGCTTTTTTCAAGGATATATTCGATCTGATG
>CAZMQR010000173.1:0-5830 GCA_964568325.1 uncultured Chloracidobacterium sp.
CACCATGCCGATACCGAGAGCGATCGCGTCGTGCGGATTGCGAATATTGACGCGACCGCCATCCAGATAGATCTCGCCGCTGTCTGCATTATAGAAACCGTAAACGATCTTCATCGCCGTCGATTTCCCCGCCCCATTCTCGCCCACGACCGCATGTATCGTCGCCTTATGCACGGTCAACGAGACGTCGTCATTGGCGACGGTTTCGCCGAAGGTCTTTCGGATATTCTTTAGCTGAAGCATAAGAGGTTTTTGGTCTTTGGTTTTAGGTTTTTGGTCGCTTATTAGCTGGCTTCTGATCGACCTGGAACGTGCCGATCGACTTGAGATAAGCATTCAGAGTAGGCGTTAACTCGTCGATCAAGGGCAGAAGATGATCCGTTTGTTCTTTAGAGAGTAACTGTCGCTTGAATGCCCGTCGAAGCCAGTGACGAGTCTCGTATAGTGACCCACGAGCTATCCGCAAGAACCGCCGATAATCTGTATTACTGCCGCGGCCGCTCCCTTCCGCGATGTTTGCTCCAATACTATCCGCGGAACGAACTATTTGGGCTCCGACAGTATTCTTCGCAAAACCGTCCCAGTTCCCTGTAATTGTCCAAATCTCGTCCGCGAGCTTTTCAGACAATTGGTAGACACGAAGATTCTCAAAATGTGTACGGTTCATATTCGCAGGCGGTCAAAAGCCAAATGCCCAAAACCCAAAGCCAAAATACTCATTTCGCCATCGCGTCGGTAACCTTGATCTCGCCGGCAACGATCTTCTTCTTTGCTTCCTCGACGCGGCCGACGACGCCCGGCGGGATCAGGCCGTCGTTATTGGCGTCCATCGCATACGCGACGCCGTCCTTATCGAGGCCAAATACGTGAAAGCCGCCATTGAATCTACCCTCGAGCACCTCTTTGACCACGTCGTAACAGGCGTTATCGACACGCTTGACCATCGAGGTAAGCACAAATCCCGGCTTGACCATATTCTGGTTCGAATCAACACCGATGACGAACTTGTTCGCCTCGCCGGTCTTTGCATCGCGGCCGTATTGCTCTACGGCATCAAAAGCCCCGAGGCCCGAATTGCCCGCCGCCGTAAAGATCACATCCGCGCCCTTCTCGATCTGGGCCAGCGCGAGCTCTTTGCCCTTGCCGGGATTATTCCACGCGCCGTCCGTCACGCCAACGTAATTGTCGATGACGCGAATATCCGGATTTACGCTTCGCGCGCCTTCCTCGTAGCCGGTCTCGAATTTATGTATCAGCGGAATGTCCATACCGCCGATAAACCCGAGCACGCCTGACTTGGACTTCGCCGCAGCTATCATCCCCACGAGGTATGACCCCTCGTGCTCGCGAAAGATGAGCGACGCAACGTTTTGCTTTGGCGTCTTGCCGTCGGCCTCGAATATCACGCCGTCAACGATCGCAAACTTGATATCCGGATAGTCCATCGCGACCTTTTGCATGATCGGCCCCTGCGCAAAACCGACGCCAAATATCAGGTCAAAATTTTGCTCGGCAAAAGCGCGCATCGCCGGCTCGATCGAGTTTGGGTTTCCCGGTTCGACATCGTATAGGCAGATGTCCATGTCCTCGCGAGCACGCTTGACGCCCTCCCACGCCGCGGCATTGAACGACCGGTCATTCTTGCCGCCGATGTCAAAAACGATACCGACCTTGATCTTGCAGCCCTCACGCCGTGCCTCGGCATGGTTGGCGCACGACGAGATAAGCAGCGCGAGAACAACGACAGACAGCAGCGACAACAATGCTCGTGTTTTCATAACCGTTAGACCGTGCTCCTTATCAGCTTGGTTGTCTTTGGGATTTCATTCGATATTTTATATGCAATTTGCAATTTTTCACTAATTGTATGGCCCTGCGAGCGGTCGCGGCAATGAAGCAGGCCAAGCCGTTCGCCTTTTCTCACACGGTCACCGATCTTCTTGAAACACTCATAGCCGACCGCATGATCGACGCCATCCTCGGCCCTCACGCGTCCGCCGCCGATATCGCAAACCGCTCGACCGACCGCGAAGGTATCGATCTCGGCGACATAACCGCCACCCGCCGCCACGACCTCGACCGTCTTCAAACCCTTTGTCAGCAGCATTTCCGGCCGGTCACAGATCCGTGGGTCGCCACCCTGCAGTTCAACATTCTGCCTAAACCGCTCAAGCGCCTCACCCGACCCGATGACCTTTTGAATTTTGAATTTTGAATTTTGAATTGAGTCCGCAATTCCGCACTGCACCAGCATCGACGCTGTTAGTTCGACGCTCAGTTCCAGCGTCGCCGCCGTCTCAGGCTCGCCTTCGCCGCGAAGGATCTTCAAACATTCATACACCTCGAACGCATTCCCGACATATTTTCCGAGCGGCTGGCTCATATCGGTGATCAACGCCCGCGTGTCGACCTTGAACGAGCGGCCCGTTTCGCAGAGGGCCTTTGCGAGCTTGACCGACTCGGGATATTTCTGGATGAACGCGCCCGAACCCGTCTTAACGTCGAGGACCAATGCATCCAGGCCCTCGGCGAGCTTTTTGGACATTATCGAGGCCACGATCAGCGGAATATACGGTACGGTCGCGGTCGCGTCGCGCAATGCATACAGCTTCTTGTCCGCCGGTGCGATCTGCTTGGTCTGACCGACCAGGCCAAAGCCGCAGGCTTTCATGACCTCTTTAAGTCGTTTGAATGAAAGGTTTACGTCATAACCGGGAATTGATTCGAGCTTATCCAGCGTGCCGCCGGTATGGCCCAGGCCGCGGCCCGATATCATCGGCACTGCGATACCGCACGCGGCCGCAAGCGGCGCAATGATCAGCGACGTCTTATCTCCAACGCCGCCCGTCGAGTGCTTATCGGCCTTCGGGGCATCAATATCTGACAGATCCATGATCGTGCCCGAGTGCAGCATCGCCCGCGTGATGGCGTACTGCTCGCGGCGGTTCAGCCCGTTGATGAACATCGCCATGACCATCGCCGTGATCTGGTAATCTGCCCACCGACGGGAGCAGACGCCGTCGATGAACACACCGATCTCAGCATCAGACAACGCCTTGCCGTCACGCTTGCGGGCGATCAATTCCTGTGGATGCATAATATCGTCTGCATTTTACCGCAGAGAACGCAGAGGACGCAGAGAAAACAACTACTTTGTCCCTCTGCGTCCTCTGCGTACTCTGCGTTTCAAACTATCTCGGGATCAACAAAACTACCACCTGCGCCGACACGGCACCGCGCTCCCCGACGGCATCGACGCCTTCACCGGTTTTGGCCTTCACGCTGACCTGATCGACCGAAACGCCGAGCGCGTCCGCGAGATTCGCTCGCATCGCATCGATATGAAGCCGCAATTTGGGACGTTCGAGATGAATGACGGCATCGAGATTGCAAACCGAGAAACCTTTCTCATTCACTAACCCAACCGCGTAGCGCAAAAACTGCCCGCTTGGCGCATTTCGCCAACGCTCTTCGTCATTCGGAAAGTGTGTCCCCAGATCGCCCAGCGCCAAGGCCCCCAGCACAGCATCCGCAGCCGCGTGCATCAACACGTCCGCATCCGAATGCCCGTCCGCACCGAGATCTGACTCGATCGTAACGCCTCCGATCACCAGGGCCCGCCCGGCCACGAGCCGATGAATATCTGTGCCAAATCCAACTCTCATGTTTGTTCAAAAAATAGCTGATAGCTGACAGCTATTAGCTACTTTTCAAGATCGTCTCAGCATACGCCAGGTCATCGGGCATGGTGACCTTGACGTTCCGCGGGCTGCCCTCGACGGCAGCGATGGGAACGCCGAGCTTTTCAACGAGAAAACACTCGTCCGTAACCGCCTCACCAAGCTCAGCCCCGTCAAAGGCTCGTTTCAAAATGTCATGCCGAAATGCCTGCGGCGTCAGCGCTCGCCGCAGCCGGGCGCGGTCGACGGTGAAATTGATCACGCCGCCCTCGACCGATTTTATCGTGTCGTTGACCGGGGCGACCAGACACGCGGCGCCGGTTTCGGTGGCTTTGGTAATGACGGCCGCGATCTCTTCCGGCGTGACCAACGGCCTTGCTCCATCGTGAACCGCGACAAAAGCATCGTCCGGTGCCGCGACCGAATCCACGCCGGTCCTCACCGACTCAGCCCGCGTCGCCCCGCCGGTCACCACATCTTTCAGCTTCGAAATTTTGAATTTTGAATTTTGAATTTTGAATTCTTCCCGCCCTTCCGCCGACAAAACCAACACGATCTCGTCCACCGCCGGACACGCCTCAAATCGCTCTAAAGTATGAATTATTAAAGGTTTGCCGAGAAGTTCGGCGAATTGTTTGGGCTTGTCAGCTGCAAATCGCGAGCCGCTGCCGGCGGCAACGATGATGGCGATATTCACTATTCGATCTCTTCGATTATCGTCGTCTGCCGCAGTTCGCGGGTGGCTTTTCTGAATCCAAGAGATCGCGAATCGTGAATACTGAATGCCGATGCATTCTCGTTGCCGTTCTGCTCGTCGCGCTCTTCCCAGAGGCGGCCAAATATCATCTTGCCGGCGGTGGTTTGAAGCACACTCGTGACGGCGATGTCCGCTGTCTTGCCGATCAGGCGGCGGGCGTGATCGACCACTACCATCGTGCCGTCGTCGAGATATGCAACGCCCTGGTTGTATTCCTTGCCCTCTTTGAGAATAAAGACGCGCATCGCCTCGCCCGGCAGCACGACAGGCCTCATCGCATTGGCAAGCTCGTTGATGTTCAGGACCTCGACCCCGCGAAGCTGCGATACCTTGTTCAGGTTAAAATCGTTGGTCACGATAATCGCATCGAGCTGCCGGCCCAGTTCGATCAGCTTCAGATCGACCTCTTTCACCGACGGAAAGTCGGTCTCGACGATCTGGACGTCGAGTTTTGTGTTGTTCCTGAGCCGCTGAAGCATGTCCAGCCCTCGTCGCCCTCGCTGTCGCTTGGACGAATCCGGCGAATCGGCCACCTGCTGCAATTCCGCGAGGATAAAATTAGGAATGATCAGCGAGCCGCCCAAGAAACCCGTCTCCGCGACATCCGCGATGCGGCCGTCAATGATCACCGATGTATCGAGTATCTTGTAATCGCGAATAGACGATTTGTCGCTGAATATGCCGCCGAGGGCCGACAGATCGAGATAATCGCCCTTCGCCGCTCCGACCATCAGTCCGACATAGCCCATAAAAAAGGCAAGCGTGATCGTCAGGAACGTCTGCATCTCAGCCGACACAGCCGCTTCCTTTTGTATCGAGATCAAAACGCCGATGAGAAACGCGCCGATGATTCCGAGTATCGAGCCCACCGCAGCCCCGATCAGCGTCTTCAGCGACGCCCGCCGCACCCGCATCTCAAAACCAATGATGAGCAATCCAATAACGCCGCCAACCGCCGCCGATAACAAGCGACGCGAGTTTTCGTCACCCAGATTGCTCAGCCCGAACCGCTGTGTTCTCTCAAAGGGAACAAGCAAATAGCCAAGCAAAACCAGTAGCCCGACGAACGCTATCCTGATAATGAGAACGTCCAGTCTCACAGCAGGAAATGTTACCACAAAACAAAGAAGCGAGGTTAGCGGTATCTGACCTGGGATCGACCTTCCGCGAAACTAGATCAGCCGCAGATAAACAGATGACGCAGATAAGAAAGATCGATCTATGTCTTCCTTCATCTGCGTCATCCGCTTCATCTGCGGCTGATTTCCTTACGGTATGTAAGCCTTCGGCATAGGCGTGTCGGTCGCTGCACCGAACTGGACGCCTGTGTAGCCTTGGGTTGAGCGGAGCATGTGCCAGATGCCGGCACGATAGACCGCACGGTCGTATTTGT
>CAZMQR010000174.1:0-5827 GCA_964568325.1 uncultured Chloracidobacterium sp.
GCGTCAGGGCGAAACTGTTCAGCCGCGTCGGCTATCTCCGAAAGGTGCACCGTCATCGTCTTGGGGTTCTGGACGAGACGAATGACGTTCTTTGCGATGTTGTTGCAGGCCATTGACGAGACCTTGCGCTCAAACTCGAGTTTTGTCCTGGTCGATGAATTCCATTCACGAATGGCAAGGTCGGAGAGGTCCGACTCGTAGCGGAGCAGGTCATTGACGATCAGCACCTTTGCGTGCTCGATCCTTTTCACGACGGGCTCGTAAAGACAGAATGTGCTCTTGTTGTATGGGAAAGGCAGTTTTTCCGCTTCGGTTACTTTAGCCACGCCGTCATACATAAGCCAACAAAAAACGTCAAAAAGACATCCTTTTGACGCGTCAAGAAATTATAGCCTAAAGGGCCATTTGGTCAAACCTTTCGCTGCCGCGTCTCGCGGTCAAACAGCGGCATCGGGTCACCCGGGCCTATGGCTGCGATCTCTTCGCGAATAGCCCTGAGGGCCCGCTGCCGCATATCACCCATGCCATTTGACTCGAGCTCCAGCAGCATACGTTGCCATGCGGTCTCCAATTCGTCGGCTATTGGCGAGATCCGAGTGATGTCGTAAGGGACTGCGAATGACGGACAGCCCAAGCGTGCAAACACTCTCAGATACCGCGCGGTCGCCAGATCGGGACAAGCAATGCGTCGCCGCCCGACCTTGAGTTCGATACCGAGCAAGGTGTACTGGATCTCTGCCGCATTCTCCTTTTTCGGGACCTTAAGCTCGTATGAACGCGTGCGGTCCGCCCGAACACGGACGCCGTAGATCGCCGGGATCCATTCTTCGCCAAGTGCAGCCTTTAGATCATCGATGCTCGACACGCGGGGCCTACTTCAGCTGGGCCTTCTGCGTCGCAACGGGCCGCGAGAAACGCTGGATGACGCCGTCAGAAAAAATGCCAAAGTAGAGCACCCCGACGACAGTGATGACAAGAACAGCGGCCATCGCGGCGGACAGTTTTGGAGCCGCCCATTCGGTGGTGCGTTCGCGAAAGAACATCAGCACGATCAGCCGCAGGTAATAATATGCCGAAACCGCCGAACCCAGAACGGCAACTACGACGAGAGCCGTCACTAGCGGACTTGACGCGCCCATCGCCGAGCTAAATACCAGCACCTTGCCCATGAATCCGGCCGTCAGAGGCAGGCCAAGCAGGCTTAGCATGAACAGCGAAAGAGAGAAGGAGAGCACCGGCGACTTAAATCCGATGCCCGTGTAATCCTCAAACTCCGCTCGGCGGTCGTTCTTCTCCGCGAGTAGCGTGACGATCGCAAACGCGCCCATGTTCGTCACGGCGTAGGTGACCATATAAAATGCCACCGACGCAACCGCCTCATCACGCACGGTTTGCGATTTGGCCAGCCCCGCACCGATAAATCCGACAAGCGCATAGCCCGCGTGGGCGATCGATGAATACGCAAGCATTCGCTTGACGTTGTTCTGCATGATCGCGGCGACGTTACCAACAACTATTGTCGCCATCGCCAGCACGGTGAGAACAGTGATCCACGCCTCATGAAGCAATGCCGCCGCAGGAACACCCGCGAGCAGCGGCAGGCCGAATATGAATACACGCAGGAACGAAGCGAACGCCGCTGCCTTTGGCCCGGCGGCCATAAATCCCGTGATCGGTGTCGGTGCTCCCTCGTAAACGTCGGGCGTCCATACGTGGAATGGAGCCATCGCGATCTTGAATCCAAATCCGACGATCATCATCGCGCCGCCCGCCAGCAATAGTGCCGGGAAGTTTGGTGATGCGATCTTCGCGGCGATCTGTGTCAGATCGGTCGAGCCCGTAGCCCCGTAGATCAGGGCCATGCCGTAGAGCAGAAAAGCTGATGCGAATGAGCCGAGAATGAAATACTTCATCGCGGACTCATTCGATTTGAGGTCCGTTCGCCTCAATCCGGCCATCACATAAGTCGCGATCGACAGCACCTCTAGGCCGAGGAAAATGATGACCAGATCGTTGCCCGCCGACATCATCATCATTCCAAATGTCGCAAACAGCAATAGGGCGTGATACTCGCCCGCGGGCACATCCTCTCGCTCGACCCAAACCGTAGAGATCAAAACGGTCATTGCAGAAACGAACAGGAATACAAACGAAAAGCTGATCCGCAGGCTGTCATACGCGATCATGCCGTTCCATGCCGTTGCCGGCTCGCCGGACCACATTGTCGCGAGCATAACGGCGGAGGCAATCAGCCCGATGAGCGAGATCGCTCCCGTCACGCCGCGCTGACGCGGAAAAAAACTGTCATAGAGCATGACAACGACGCCGGCGAGGGCGACGATCAACTCAGGCGCGATGAGCGCGATGTTGGCGTCAGGCCGTGTCAGTTCTGTCATCAGGAACGTATTCATCTCAGATCAGGGCGTCGGTATCGACAGGTTCTTACAGATCTTCTTCGCCAATAAATTGGGAACTTCTGTGTGTCTCGGCACAGCTTCGACGGCACCAGTTCGAGGATTGCACCAGAGCGAATGCTCGCGGCCCTCACGCAGGTGGCGCAGCAGCGACCGCGTTTCATGTCGCAACCACAACAGAATCCCGAATTGCTTCCGGCGGTACGCCTCGAAGAGCGTCATCTAGCCGATCCTCAAGAATCAGCTCGATAGCGGCGGCGAGATTTGCCCTGCACTTATCAACCGTTCGGCCCTGCCCGTTTGCTCCCGGTATCTCAGGACAATAGCCTATGAACCAATCTCCGTCCTTTTCGATGATCGCTGTAAACTCGCTGTTCATACCGCCGATTATCTCTCTTTCGACGTCTGCTCCGCAATCGTCCCGCCCGCCCTGTGCATCAGGCGTTGCTCGATGTTCTTAACGATCTGCTCCGTTCGCGCCAGAAATGGCTTCGGGAATACACCCATATAGACCATCAGAGCCAGTAGCGGGATCATCAGGCCTATCTCACGCCATGAAAGGTCGGCGAGCGTCTTATTCTTGTCGTTAGTCAGCTTGCCAAAGAACACGCGCTGCACCATCCAGAGTAGATAGACCGCGGCAAAGATGACGCCCGTCCCGGCAAACATCGTTGCGACAAAATTCCAGTTGACCGATTGCGTAACGCCGAGCGCGTGCGACTGGAACATGCCGACCATGATAAGGAATTCACC
The DNA here is from genome assembly GCA_964568325.1 of uncultured Chloracidobacterium sp. Taxonomy (GTDB): domain Bacteria; phylum Acidobacteriota; class Blastocatellia; order Pyrinomonadales; family Pyrinomonadaceae; genus OLB17. The sequence goes on from CAZMQR010000174.1 coordinate 3,168, forward strand.
GACAAATCCGTTAAGGAATGGCAGCCCGATCGATGACATTGTCGTGATCACAAAGAGTGTCGCGTAGATCGGCATCACGTTCGCGAGGCCGCCGAGATCGCTGATCATTCTCGTATGCCGTCGCTCGTAAATAAATCCGACCAGCAGGAACAATGCCCCTGTCGAAATGCCGTGGTTAAGCATCTGGATGACCGCGCCCTGCATGCCGAGCTCAGTGAACGAGAACATTCCGAGCACGACAAAGCCCATGTGCGCGACGGACGAATACGCTACGAGCCGCTTCATATCGGGCTGCACCATCGCGACGAGAGCTCCGTAAATGATCCCGATGATCGCAAGCGTGATAAATATCCACGCCGTCTCGCGGGCCTGATCGGGAAAGAGCGCAAAATTGAATCGCATCAGCCCGTAGGTTCCCATCTTGAGCAATATAGCGGCGAGAATGACCGAGCCGGCCGTCGGGGCCTCAGTATGCGCGTCGGGCAGCCACGTGTGGAACGGGAACAGCGGCACCTTGATCGAGAACGCAAGTGCAAACGCCAGGAACAGCAGCATGCCGGTCTGCGGGCTGAGGACGACGTTGCCGGCCTTCATCGCGTTCAGGATCGCGACAAAGTCCCACGAGCCGCCGAGGCCCGTCTGGTCGGCGTAAACATAATACAGCGCGATGATAGCGACCAACATCAGCAAGCTGCCCAAGGCAGTAAAAATAAAGAACTTGATCGCCGCATAGATGCGGTTCTGTCCGCCCCAGACGCCGATCAAAAAGAACATCGGTATCAGCGACGCCTCAAAAAAGAGGTAAAAGACCAGCAGATCGAGCGAGACGAACACGCCGATCATCGCCGATTCCATCAGCAGCAGAAAGACGTAAAAAGCCGTTACCTTCTTCTCGACCGCGTTCCACGCCGAGATGACGGCAACGGGCATGATGAACGTCGTCAGTATCACCAGCCAAAAGCTCAACCCGTCAACACCGATGTGATAATTCGTATTGATTGCCCTGATCCAAGGAACATTCTGCTCGAAGTAAAACCCGCTCGGCCCCGCCACAACCGAGCGCGAGAACAACGCCAGCGAGACCACAAAGTTCACCAGCGTGACTCCGAGCGTCAGCCATTTGATCTGCCCTTCCTGCTTACTGAACGCCCTGTAAGAGAGCACGACGACCGAGCCGACCAGCGGCAGCAGGATCAGAATGGTCAATAGATTTTCCGTAACCAATTGCATCAATAGATTTGGTTTTAGGTTTTGGGTATTTGGGTTTTTCAAAACCCAAATCCAATGGCCAAATACCGCTTTAGCCCACCAGCTTCATCCCGTAATAAATAAAGTAACCAAGCACAGCCAACGCTCCGAGCAATATCACCGCCGCGTAGCTGCGGACAAAGCCGACCTGAACGCCGCGGACGAGGTTGCCGACCTCGACGACAAAGTTTGCGATGCCGTGAACGATGCCGTCAATGAAGCCCAGATCAAAGCCCTTCCAAAGCCCGCGTGTCGAGAGATCTGTGATCGGATCGACAACGTAGCCGTTGTAAAACTCGTCGAGCCGCCATTTCTCCTCAAGTATCTTTGGCATCTTGCGGAGCGGCGTGCGGCGAAACGCTAACCAACCGATAGCGATGCCGCCAATCGCCATGATCACCGATAATCCAGCGAGCAGCCGTTCCTTCTGCACAACAGCAGGCTCGTGCGACGCGGCCGCCTCGCGAGCGGCGACGGCCGTCGGCATCTCGGTCTCGGCGACGACCGGCTCAAGCACGTGTTCGAACGAATTCGCGTTCTTAATACCAACAAGCGAACTCATCGCATACGGCACGCCCACAAGTCCGCCGACGGTCGAGAGAAACGCCAGAATTATCAACGGCACCGTCATCACCCACGGCGATTCGCGCGGCTTAAAGTCATGCGGCAGGGCGTGATGTTCATCATCGTCGTCGGAATGAGACGTATGGGCCGGATGGGACTCATGTGTCTCATCGTCCGCAGATGCCCAACGACTTTCGCCCCAAAAGGTCATGACCATCATTCTGGTCATGTAAACTGCTGTCAGGACGGCGGTTACGACCGCGATGCCCCACAGGAACTCTTCGCCGGGAAACGCACCTGCCGGAAAATACCTATCCGTCGCAAATGTCTTGTAAAGGATCTCGTCCTTTGAGAAAAAGCCTGCCCAGATCGGGATGCCGCAGATAGCGAGCCAGCCCATCGCCATCGTGATGAACGTGACGGGCATATATTTCTTCAGCCCGCCCATCTTGCGCATGTCCTGTTCGTGGTGCATTCCGTGAATGACGCTGCCCGAGCCGAGGAACAGCAACGCTTTGAAGAACGCGTGCGTCATCACGTGAAAGATCGCGACGACAAACGCGCCGACACCGGCGGCGAGAAACATAAACCCGAGCTGCGACACGGTCGAGTATGCGAGAACCTTCTTAATATCGTTCTGTGCTATCGCGATGGTCGCAGCAAATAGCGCCGTCGCGGCGCCGATGACGGCGATGATCCACATCGCGGTCGGGGCAAGTTGATAGATCGCATTCGAACGGACGACCAAATAAACGCCCGCCGTGACCATCGTCGCCGCGTGGATGAGAGCGGAGACGGGCGTCGGGCCCGCCATTGCATCGGGCAGCCATGTGAGCAGCGGAATCTGT
>CAZMQR010000175.1:0-5818 GCA_964568325.1 uncultured Chloracidobacterium sp.
ATCGTCAAAATCGAAAACTATCGGAGTGCCCGACCGTGCGATCCGCCGTTCAAACCACGGCGGACCGAGTATTGCTGCCTCGCGAAACAGATAAACGAGATCATACTGGGAAAGGTCGCTAAGTTCCGCACCACGCCGCCGCATCGTTCTTGTTACCGCTCCGACCTTTGCCAAAACGCCGCCACCGGTGTGCAGCACAGCCCGCAATTCGTCTGTCTCGAACGGGGCGTAGGTGATCTCGATACCCTCTTCGGCGAGCAGCGGTTCCCACTGTTCGATCCTGAACCGCTGGCCGGGGCTAGTGTCGTAGAGTGAGGGAATTACTGCGAGAACACGCATGATTAGATATAGCTGATAGCGATTAGCTGCTTCCTATTTCTTGACGGCCCACGCCTCGATATACGTGCCCATCTCACCAACGTTGCTAAGGCCCGTTACGATGCGGCCCGCGAGGCTCTCAAGCCGTGCGCGCATGCCGCCATCGGCCGGGACCATGCTTGTGCCGGCATAGACCTTCCAGACGGTTGGTTCAAGGCCGTGTTTGGCGAGCAAGCGGCGGAGCGAGCGCGGATTGAAGCCAAAAATATGAAACGGCGAGAATGTCGGCGAAAGGTTCACGCACCAGTCGCGGCCACGCATTCTCTGATAAAGATTACCGACGCGAAAGAACAGGCCCGTTTCATTCGGCACGTCGAGATAGAGCAGGCCGCCGGGCTTGAGCACACGGGCGATCTTGTCGATCACGGCGTCGGGATCGTAAAGGTGTTCGAGCACGGCAGCAAGGATGACGACGTCAAATTCTGCATTCGGAATATTGCTCTCCTCGATAGCCTCACGCCAGATCTTCGCACCGGTTTTTGCCTCGGTATGATCAGCAAACGTCGCCGAAGGCTCGACGCCCTCGACCGTCCAACCGGCGGCCTGCGCTGCCGCGACCACCTCGCCGCGACCGGTGCCGACGTCGAGCAGTTTGCCCGTGCGGCCTAATAGTGCTTCGGCCTGGCGGACAAGCTCGGACGCACTGTCGTGTTTTTCTTCCGCATCGTGGGCCTCGAAATACTCGTCCGCGTCCATACCATAATGCTGCCCGAGCCCGTCCACAGGGATCGGCATCGGATCGGCAAACAGCAGGCTGCAATCACCGCATTGCCATATCTCGCATTCCGTGCCCAGCCCATCCCGATGCGAAGCGCCGCCGCGCGTGCCTACGCGTCGCGTCGGCCGCTTACGGCACGTCGGGCAATCCTGCCGCACCCAGCGATAGCCGCCGTGAACCTCGCCTGTGCCGTCCTCAGTCATTCGAACTCAACCTTTCGTAAAGTCGCCTGTAGCGCTCACCGCCGATCGCCCGCATATCGAATCGTTTTGCCGCTGATATTCGGCAGCGTTCGCTGACATCGCCAGTGTTCCTAACAGCCGAGAGGGCCGTCAAATAGGCTTCACGGTCGAGCGTATCAACGATAACGCCGACCTTCTCCGTCTGGATCAACTCGTCAACATCGCCGACGCCGGCATTAACTATTATCGGCACGCCCGCGGCGAGATATTCGGCGTTCTTCGTCGGGGACGAAGCCTGTTTCGAATAACACCGTTTGATAAATGATACCGCGACATCGGCCGTACCGAGATATCGCGGCACCTCTTCGGGCGAGACGCTCGCGACAAAGATGCCGTTCTCACGAAAACCAATTTCGATCAATCGGCCACGCACCGCCACCGCGTCCCGCTGCGTCAATATCATCACGAACACGTCCGGGTCCGCATCTCGTGCCGAGGAAAACAACTCATACATCTCATCCGACAAATACCATCCGCCAAACGACCCCGAGTACGCGACCACATATCGCTCGCCAGCACCGATCTCGCTTCTGACCGCCACACTGCTTTGGGCATCTGTCTGAAAACTCGCGACATCGACACAGCAAGGGATCACCTCGACCGGCCGGCCATGACTGTCGCGGCCTTCGTTGACAGACTCAGGGAATAATATCTCTCGCGCTTTTTCGGTAAGGACGACAAAGCCATCGGCCTCATTCATCAGCCAGCGTTCGATGCGCTTTACCAGGCGATACAGCCAGCCATTCTCCGGCCAGATGCCCGCATCGACGTATTCCTCGGGAAAGAAGCCGCGAATATCAAAGAGCAGTTTTGGCCGCCTCCGCGAGAGCCTGCGGGCCAACGCGGCCATCAGCATTGGGACGTGCACACGGGCGTGCAAAATATCGGGCGAATAACGATTAATGAATTTGCAGACAAACAAAACGCCGCACAATACGTCCCACGCCGTCGCCACCACCGAAAGCCGCTTATGATAGCGCCGCCAATACCAATCGATTCCCTGCTCCGCTAACTCTTTCTTTAACTCCGTAACTCTGCCACTCTGCAACTCTGTAACTCGATCCGCCGGTTCGAATGTCACCAGCGACATCTCGTGGCCGCCCTTGACCAGCTCGCGCAGATAAGGCAGCACCTGCGTCTTCACGAGCGGCTCTTCGATACCGAAATAGCAGATATAGAGTGATCTCATCTAATTCGCCGCTTGACGGCCGCGATCAGGTCACGGACACCCGACGGCCGATTTGCCAGACTACTAGTACCTGTGCGAACCGCGTCAAGATATCGCCCCGAGTGAAGGTACGACCCGGACAACGTCCTGAACAGATTGCCGTAACATCGCCGCCGGTCGAGCTTGCTTCCCGCTGCGAACGCCTTTCCAAATCCGCGCAGCATGTCCCGCTCCATGACCCCGATATTACCGTGCATATTCGAATCGTGTACGCGATACTCCAGCAATACTTCCGGCACGAATTCAACCCGATATTGCGACGCAATGCGATAGAAAAGGTCCCAATCCGCCGACGTTGACATCACGGGATCAAATCCGCCGACCTCGTCAAACACAGATCGCCGCACGATCAGCCCGCTACCTCCACCGAGGATTACCGGCCGCTCGAACAACAGCAGTGCATCAGCTACCGAACCGCTCAGTCCGTCCGACCTCGAACCGACATCATTCCCGTCGCGGTCGATCTCGCGAAGCCCGACGTGCACTAACCCAACCTCGGCATCGACAAACGCCACAACCTGTTTCTTGACCTTGTCCGGCAGCCACCGGTCATCGGCGTCGAGGAACGCCACAAACTCGCCGCTCCCGCAAGCCACACCGTTATTCCGCGCAGCGGAGACACCTTGGTTTTGCTGAAAGACCGTCGTTACACGCTCGCCGTAACTCTCGATGACCTCTCGCGACCCGTCTGTCGAGCCATCATCGACAACGATTATCTCGATCTTTTTATACGTCTGAGCCAGGACGCTGTCGATCGCCTCGCGCAGGTACGCAGCGTAGTTGTAGTTGGGAATCACGACGCTGACAACGGGCTGCAGCATTACGCTTTGCGGCAGACCGCGATCAGGGTAACGGCCTCATCCACGGTCTGCTCATCAAAATTGTAATCGATTTCCGTCGGATAGAACGGCTTCCCCCAGATGATCCCGCTTAGCCGCTCGCGGATGGTAAACGGTATCTTATTGAATGCTTTCCACCCAAACAGCCGCATCCGAGTTGCCACATCCTTCGGCAACCGCTGCTGCGCATCGTAAAACGGAGGAATACCCGTCCGGTCATCGAGCGTTTGGCCGAGAAAGCTCTCGACCTCGAAATGCGCCGCGAGCTCGGCCCTCAATTCCTCGGGCGTGTATTCGTGAATATGAAAAGGATTCGTCGGAACACCATCAACAGGCCTTGAATAATTCGCGTTCGGCGTCGATAACAGCAGCCTGCCACGCGGGGCGAGAACGCGGTGCAATTCGGCGACAAACGCCCGCCGATCATGCAGATGCTCAAGTGTCTCGAACGACGTAATGACATCGAACGTCCCGTCGGCGAACGGCAATCCAATTCCATTCCCGAGCAGCACCACGGCGTTATTACCGCATTCGCCGCGCGCCGCGCGGGCAGCCCCATGATCGACATCAACGCCGATAACGTACTCAGCGAGTTCCTTTAATATCGCGATCCCGTAGCCCGTGCCGCACGCGATATCAAGCACACGTTTGCCCTCGACAAACGGCAACGCATACACATATCGCGCCGCGTGCTCGCCCCAATACGGCGATCGCCGCCCGGCGTCGACTATGTTCGCACCACAGAATCTTTCAGAAACCGGCATCTCAACTAAACCAAAGTGTACCTCTCAATCAGAACCGGGAGCAGTAGCGACCGGATTCTTTCACCGCCTTTGAGCTTCGAGTTGGAAGAATCCGGTCGCTACCGGTTCTGAATTGCCGCGTCCAAGCAAGTCCGATAAAGTTCGACATGACCGGCGATCATGGTTTCCGCCGAGAACCGTTCACGCACGAAACGCATCCCGGTATCCGCAAGAGATTGTCGCCGCGCGGCATCGCCGCAAAGAGCCACGACCTCGCGTGCGATGGCATCGGCATCGTTCGGCTCGATCACGACGCCATTAACGCCGCTCTCGACCACCTCACGTGCACCGCCGACATCTGTCGCGATCACCGGGAGGCCGCAGCCCATGGCCTCGACCAGGACCTGCGAAAATGCTTCGCTCAGCGATGGCTGGACGAATATGTCCATCGCGTTATACACGCCGGTGATATCGTCGCGCCAGCCGGCAAAGGATACGCTGCCTGTCGGTAGGCGAGCGACAGCCTCATCGAGGCCAGGCAGCGTGCCGCGGCCGGCGAACAATAGTCTGGCATTCGGCACGTGAACTATTATTTTTCCGAGGGCATCGAGCAATTGAATATGCCCTTTCCCAACCGCATTGTTGCCGACGTAGCCGATGACAAAGTCGTCCTCCGCAAAACCCAACTCGCTCCGCAACGCCGCGCGTTTCTCAGCATCGGGCCGAAACTTCTCAAAATCGAAGCCGAGATGAATGACCTCGATATCGTCCCGCGTGATGCCGTCAACCTCGCGCATATAAGTTCGCGCGGCCTCGGAGACTGTTATAACGCGGTCCGCACGGCCCGCCATCCATTTGTCGGCCCAAACGTGCAGCCGCGAACCGAGCATCCGCACGACGCCGGTGTGATGGCGCATCAACGCAAAAATGGTCTTTCCCAATCGTGGTTTGGCGAGCGCGGCGACGAGGCCCGAATAGAAAAGATGCGTTTGCAGGATGTCGATCCGTTCATTCCGGACGAGCGCGGCGAGCTTCTGCCGGGCAGCGAACATTTCCACCTTTCCGACAGCGTTCAGCGATTCGTATTTCACGCCCGGAAACTCAGCGAGCCACGGCGGCGGCGTTCCCGGGCCGAGCTCGACCAGCACGACTTCAATGTCGTTCCGGGCCAGGCCCTTCGCGATATTTCGAAAGTAATCGCCCGCGACCGAGCTGTCGCACAGGTGGCAGACACGCATGACTTAAGACGGTATCAGATTGACGTCAAAAAGGTCACTCTGCGACACGAACCGGTCGCGATCCATCCGCACGCCGTCAAAAATGACATCAAGTCTGTAACTCGCGAGCCGCTCCCATATCTCATCCAGCGACTGACCGTTCTGCTCGATAAATTTCGGATGCAGTCCCAATCTCGCAACCGGCCGCTGCTCGCGAAACGTCCGTTCCGCACCGACAAGCACATCAAGCTCGGCACCCTCGACATCGATCTTTATGCAGCTTACCGTGAGGCCACGTTCGGCGACAAATGCGTCAACCGAGATCGTCGGAACGCGGATCTCGGCTTTGCTCCGCTCGGTCCGCACCAGCGAATTCGCGTTTGAGACCTCGTCGCCCGTATCGTAGAACACCGTCTCGCCCCGCGTTGCTGAAACCGCCTCGGCCCGCACTTC
>CAZMQR010000176.1:0-5808 GCA_964568325.1 uncultured Chloracidobacterium sp.
TGCGTAAGCCGGCGGCCATCTCTATTAAATATAGTGAAGGCGAGTCTGAACCGACTCGCCTTTTTTCTTTCAGATGAATACGACCGACTGAGACGTCGGTATCTCAAACCGCTTGCGGCATCGCATATTGCGACATGCCAGCATGTCATCAACGCGGACCATATAGTCGCGCGATTTGCTAAAACGCGCGCGGTCGTGTTCGCTCAGATTGCGTGGCGGGGACTTCTTCTTCGTGCGTTTTAGCCAGCGTATGTCATACTCGGCGCGTTCGCGACAGAACGGGCATGCGAAAGTCGCCTTCTTGGTCTCCTGCCGCTCGTCAAAAATATCCCGCTCGTGCATACATTATCGCGTGCCAGTCAGAAGCACCCGCAGTAGCGGGTGGTTGAACCTGCCTTATTGCCAATTCTCAATATATCACTCAAAGTCCGGTAAGTCGTCCCCTTGGCCATGAATGACATAGTTGACTGCCCGGATCACACTCTCCTCATTCCACAAATACCGCGTGCTGCCCTTATCAACCCAAGGACTCGTATCTAGATACCAAACTTTTCGTTCCCGCATCAAGCGCGTCGCATTGGCCTTCAGCCCATTAGGACTGTTCCCGGACCTTTACTCGGAGCCGCAACGACAGCATGCACATGATTTGTTCGTACGTTGATCGCAAGCAGCGCCCAGCCTCGGATCTTACAGGTTTCCTTTATCGCTTTTTTGACGGAAGCCCTTTGGCGAGCATTTAGTACGACCGATTTTCCTTTCAACCGACCTGTATTGATCGAGTGCCATTTCGGCTCAGGTCGTATTTTCGGAGTTCCAAATTTGTTGTGATGACGATTGACGGAACCGCGATCATCTCCGTGGAGCCAGCTTCCGTATGTGCGAAAGGTCACGAGATATGCTATGGGCTCGTCTGTGTCGTTCCACATTGAGGATTATGTAGGTTCAACCACCCGCTACTGCGGGTGGTTCTGACTGATCGCGGAGATACTTAAAGCTGTATATCCCTGAATCGTGCCCGTCCGAGAAGTGAAAGTTCAACGCATACCGTCCGACGATCGATGTGTGAGTGATCGTGATATCGTCGGGGACGTTCCTGTCATCGAGGGTCTTCTTGCCGGTCCATTCGTCTATGCAGCCGGCACACGGGCATGAGCGACGAAGAGCGGCGGCGGTGTAGGCGGTCTCATTGCCGTCTGACCATTTGATCGAGATCTCGCGGTCGGATTCCTCGACTATCTGGATCGGTTCGATGATCATATGCTGTTTTCTTTTGGGAACACGCGGCGATATGCGACGATGTTCGTCGCGGTCATCAGCGGTATTGCGAGATATAGACCGATACAGAATGCCAGGTAACCGGCGATGGCCATAACGAAGTTGACGACGATCAGGCCGCCAACTCCACTCACATTCTTTAGCGTCGCGCGTGCACTCAGCTTGATAGCGTCCCAACTTGATAAGCCGCGGTCGACGATCAGCGGGTAGCTGAAGATCAACAGCGAATGTATCGTCACCATTATCAGAGCGATCACGATATCTACCGCCAGGACCACGAGAAGGCTGCCGATCATCTCGTCGTCGCTGACGCGCGAGCCGCCGGCGGCCTTCATGATCAGCGGCAGGTACATCGTCAGGAACAGAGCAACCGTATAGACGACGATCGGAATGACGATCAGGGCCGTCACCAACAGGCTGGGCCAGAAGAACTTAAAGCCAGCCCAAAGATCGTCAATAGAGGGCTTGCCTCCGTCAAGCACTTTTAGATACGAGTGAAAGATGCCGCATATCATTGCGCCGATCAGCACGTACATCGAGATGCCGCCGATCATTGCTCCGACGAGCGAGATGGCGAAAAGCATCCAGTAATCCGGTTTTATCCGCGCCCACGCCTCTTTGACGCATTCGATCGGGCGGATCTGCCCTCGTGTGAATTCAGGCTGTGTCATCCTGCGTCGTAGATCCTTGTCAGGTAGTCATTCAGCATCCGATCGCTCGAGAACTGCGGCGTCAAGGTAGCGATCGCATTCTTCATCATACCGAGCCATTTGCGAGAATAGCCTTCCGGGCCGCGGTCGTAATAGGCCGGAATGATCTCATTCTCGAGCGTCGCGTAGAGCGCCTCAGCATCGGCCGCGTCCATTTCCGCGTCTGCATCAACCTCACGCTCACCGATGGCAAAGCCATTCATGCCGTCATACCCCTCGATCCACCAACCGTCGAGGACGGAGAAATTCAAGACGCCGTTCATTGCTGCCTTCATGCCGCTCGTGCCGCTGGCCTCCATCGGGCGACGCGGGACGTTCATCCATACATCGACGCCCTGAACGAGATGACGAGCGATCTCCTGGTCATAGTCCTCGATGAATACGGCCCGCCGCTGCCAGTTGGAATCATGGTTGATCGACATCAGCTCCTGCAGGATCGTCTTGGCCGTGTTGTCCTGCGGGTGGGCCTTGCCGGCGAAAACGAACTGCACCGGTTGGCCGACGTCGTCAACAAGCCTGAGCAGGCTTTCAAGGTCAGAGAAGATCAGGTCCCAGCGTTTGTAGGCCGCAACGCGCCGGGCGAACCCTATCGTGAGAACGTCGGGGGAGAACAGTCCCTTGGTGCTCTCATGTTCGTGGATCGTGTCGATGTCGCCCGTCTCATCTGCCCGTGTCCGATTGCGGATAAACGCGATCAGCAGGCCTTTTAGCGATTGGTGTGCAGACCACAACTCACTTTCGCTCAATGAGTTAACATACTCAGCCCATGCGTGCGGGTCGCGGGCGGTCTGTTGCCAGTTGTCGCCCAACTGACGGCGATATATTTCCTGCAAGGGCGGGGCGATCCAGGTCGACGGATGAACGCCATTCGTTACCGACGTGATCGGAACGGCGCCGGCGTCGGCGAGGTCGGGAAACATCTTTAGCCACAATTCCCGCGAAACCTCGCCGTGCTTTTCGCTGACGCCGTTCGACGAGCGGCACATACGGATGGCGAGCGGCGTCATTCCGAAAAACTCTGTATCATCCGTCAGGTCGGCTCGGCCAAGGGCGAGAAACTCGCCTTTGGTCAACTTGAGCGAATCGATGAACTCATTGCTGAAGCACTCGATCAGGAGATCGGGCGCAAAGTTGTCATTCCCCGCCGCGACCGGTGTATGAGTGGTAAAGACGCAGTTTTGCCGGACAGCCTCAACAGCGTCAGCAAAGGTCTGGGCGGGATTCGCCTGAAGGTATTCGTGCGCGAGCTCAAGCGTCGAGAATGCGGCGTGGCCTTCGTTGAGATGATACACGGCCGGATCGATGCCGAGCTTTCTCAGCAGGCGCACGCCGCCGATGCCCAGGACCTTCTCCTGCACGATCCTCGTTTCCGTGTCGCCCCCGTAAAGATGACCGGTGATCAACCGATCTACCTCACTATTCTGCGGCAGGTGCGTATCAAGCAGATACAACGAGACGCGTCCGACTCGTGCAAGCCAGGCCTGCGCCGTGACTTCGCGTCCGCGAATGTGCACACAGACCGTCATGCGTCCACCATCCTCGTCAAACACAGGTGTCAGAGCAAGTTCGGACTCGAAAACATCGTTGTAGCGTTCTTCCTGCCAGCCATCATGCCTCAACGACTGTCGAAAATAGCCATAGCGGTACAACAGGCCGACTGCCGTCAGCGGGACATTGAGGTCGCTCGCCGACTTTAGATGGTCGCCCGCCAGAATGCCGAGGCCGCCGGAGTAGTTCGGCAGGGAATTATGAATGCCAAACTCGGCACAGAAATAGGCGATATCGGCGCAGGCCGCACCGGACCGCGAGCCCTCACCCAGATAGGCATCGAGTTCGTCTGAAAACGCTCTTAAGCGTTCGATGTAGGCCGCATCGTTTGCACGTTCCCACAATCGCAGATTGCCGACCTGTCTCAATAAAAGCCGAGGGTTTTGCTCACACTTGTCCCAGAGAGCCGGGTCAAGGTCGCGAAAAAGGGCCGCTCCATCCGGCCGCCACGACCAGTAGAAATTCATCGAGATACGGTCGAGGTCCGCGATGGCCCACGGGAGTTTTCGGTTCAGGGAGAAGTTGTCTCTATAGTCTGGCTGCTCTTTTGCGGTCGTTGCTTGTGCTGAGATATCGGTGGCTACCTCCGTCATAACGCGTTTTCGGTATGAAACGAATATAACGAACCAGTCCAAAGGTATCAACCAGGCGGCCCCGACTCGTGCAGATGCCCGACGGGCATATAGCGAAAATGAAGGGCGACCACGACTCCGAATATCAGTCCGATCAGCACCAGCCCAAGCCCAACATTTAGGTAATTCGAAAAATTCCCGAGCCGTATCGTCCACCATAGGAATGCCATTCCCGCACCACCGACGGCAAAGAATGTCGGTATCGTGAGAAGGCCGTGTCGCAATTGTCGCGGTCGGTCCTCCCGCGTCCTGAATACGATAGGTCTGAGACGATCATATTCCCATGCCACCAACCACGCCGCGGCAAAGGCCATCAGCAGGGTTATCAGCCACGTCCCGACGAATCCGACCGACGAGGTCAGCACCGCGATGTTGACGATGATCGGCAGGAACATCATTGCCCCAAGATGCGACGTTCGCGGTATCAGCAGCAATATCGCAGCAATGAGTTGTGACCAGCCTATGAACTCGTAGTAGAAGCCGGTGTTGTATAGCGCGTTAAAATACGCCCCGACAGGATTAGTGTCCGGCAGCACGGTGAAGGGTCGATGCAGTATCTTCGGTATGCTCGGCGGAATAAAGCCGACGGCCAGCAGACATCGGACAAAAGCCGTGAACAGCTGCGTCCATCGCCGCCTCGTCAGCGAAACGTGCAGTGCGTCGAGGGTGTGTTCGAGTTTCATAAGCATGTCAGAACCACCTGCGGCAGCGGGTGGTTGAACGGTATAGTAACGAGCACATCATATACCGAAGTTTCATCGTATTTGAGACTGAGCAGGAATTTCCTTAAGATTTGTAGTTCGTGTTACACACGTTCAACCACCCGCTACCGCAGGTGGTTCTGACTTTCTATGAAACTCGATATCATCCCCGTCAAATGGTCTGACGAAGGCGTGCTGATGCTCGATCAGCGACTGTTGCCGACCGAAGAGAAATGGCTCACACTGCGTGATTTCAATGCGGTCGCGGCAGGAATAAAGGACATGGTCGTTCGCGGTGCACCGGCGATCGGCGTGTCGGCAGCTTACGGATTGGCTCTCGCGGCAAAGAATTTTGTCGGGACGAGTGTCGTTGACCTCGAGGACGAGATCGATTTTGCGGCCGATGTGATTGGCAAGACACGGCCGACGGCGGTTAACTTGTTTTGGGCGATCGACCGGATGAAAAAGACCTTTGAGGCCGCCAAGGCGGACGGTAAGGCGGTGAGCGAGATCAAGGAAGTTCTCAAAGCCGACGCCATCGCCATCCACGACGAGGATATTGAGGCACAACGCCTCATCGCTAAATACGGCGGCGAGTTGCTCAACGACAACGACACCGTGCTGACGCATTGCAACGCCGGAGCTTTGGCGACAGGAGGCGTTTGGGGCACCGCGCTCGGCGTGATCCGCGGCGCCGTCGATCAAGGCAAGCACATCGCCGTTATCGCCGACGAAACTCGCCCTTACCTGCAAGGCGCACGCCTCACGGCTTGGGAATTGATGCAGGACGACATTCCCGTCACGCTCATCACCGACAACATGAGCGGCCACGTTATGAAAAAAGGCCGCGTCCAGGCCGTCGTCGTCGGCTCCGACCGCATCGCCGCAAACGGCGATGTCGCCAACAAGATCGGCACCTACGGCGTGGCGGTGTTGGCGAAA
>CAZMQR010000177.1:0-4303 GCA_964568325.1 uncultured Chloracidobacterium sp.
GCCGACATGGAACGTATCATTATCGCTTACGAGCCTGTCTGGGCGATCGGAACGGGTAAAACCGCGACGCCTGCACAGGCTCAAGAAATGCACGAGCACATTCGCTCGTGCCTTGAAAAGGCGCACGGGCGAAGCGTCGCGGATGGCATTAGAATCCTGTATGGCGGCTCGGTCAAGCCGGATAATATATCCGAGTTAATGCAGCAGCCGGACGTTGACGGCGCGTTGGTCGGTGGAGCGAGCCTCGAAGCCGAGAGTTTTGCAAATATCGTGAACTTCGCGAGGTGACGACCTGCCGCTGTTCTTTGCTCACGAATAAGATGGTTTATTTTTTGTACGGTGTATTTTTTCTCTCTTGTCTGCTTCTGGTGGCGGCAGTATTGCTGCAGCCGGGGAAGACAGATGCAGGAGCCCTTTTTACCAGCAACGTGTCTAGTTCGGCGTTTGCTCCACGTGGGACAACCACGGTTCTCTCAAAGGTAACGATCGTAGCGGCATGTGTTTTCATGGTTTCCGCGCTGTTGCTTTCGATGCCGGCCCTGACGGGGAATACTTCGGTTCTCTCGAGCAATCCTGAGGCGCCGGCCGAAGCTAATACGAACGCGAACACTACGGACGCGAATTCAAATGCGAATGCCGCGACGACGGATGTGAATGCCAACGCGAACACTGCTGCGGCCGACGCGAACGCGAATTCAAATGTCGCGGGAGCGGAAAATACAAACACCACGGCGCCGACCGCTAATGTCGCCCCGGCAAACGCCGAGGCACCGGCAAATAAGTAGTTCTTTGATCTTCTAAGCTCAGGTGGCGTAATTGGTAGCCGCGCACGTTTGAGGGGCGTGTGGAGAAATCCGTGCGAGTTCGAGTCTCGCCCTGAGCACCATCTTCCCAAGCATCCCCGCTCTTGATCGATGCCGATCATCTGATCGCCCGATCATTGTCCTCAAAAAAGTCCGAGCTTGATTCGCAGGTATTTCTTTGGGTTCTTCCTGAAATCATCGAGAAGTTTTGTGCCTTCGCCGGTAAACGTAGCGACATTGTTAGCGGTTTGATTGATGCTGTTGTAGAGCGTCTCGTCCGTCACCAGACGGCCGATAGTCCCCTTGCCGGCTTGGGCATTGGCGATCAGCGAATCGATCCGCGTTGACGCAGAACCGAGCTTGCCGATCGCTTCTTTCAGATCCGCGTAAAACTGTTCATCGCGAAAGAGCTTTCCGGCGGTTCCGCGTCCCTCGCGAATATCCGTGGTAATGAGTTTTACATCGTCAGCTATTGACGATATCTTCTCAGCTGATCGCCGGAGTTCGCCAATTGCAGCACGCGTATCGGCGTAGAGCGCGTCGTCTTTAACAAACTTGCCCGCGGTGCCGCGTCCGGCCTCTATGTCGCCTGAGATCGATTCAAGTTGGCGGATCGTGCGATTGAGGCTGTTGTAGAGCTCGGGATCGTTGACGAGTTTACCTGCGGTGCCCTCGCCACGGTTGATCCGGTCGATGGTAGTTTGGAGGCGGGCCATCGTTTGTTTTGTCTCGGCGACGGCGCCGTCCAGATTTTCATAGAGCGTTTCGTCATTCACCACGCGGCCAAGCGTCCCTTCACCATTGTTTGCCTTATCGAGGATCTCATTCGCCGGCCCTGCGAGTTTGTTGATCTTCGCAAAAAGGTCGCTCCCCGTGGCAGTGAGCTGGTTGAGCGATACCTCGGCCTTAGAAGGAAGCAGGCCGTTAGGCTCGATCGCCGTGCCCTGCGACGTGCCGGGAGTGATATTGATCATCTTATCGTTCCCAAGGACGGAGGTGGCAACGAGATTCGCGGTCGAATCTGACCGAATAAGGTCACTGATCGGCTTATTATAGAATGTTTCCACCACGGAGAACGAGGCTTCGATCCGTTCGCCTCCGGGTGTATCGGGCGGAAGGAAACGAACATCCCTGACCTTGCCGACCGACACGCCGGCAAGCTGAACGTCCGAACCTTCATGAAGGCCGTCGGCACTCACAAACCGAGCCTTCAAGCTCATCTTCCGCTCAAACGGGTTGAAACTTCCGCTTGAGTTCAGAATGAGAAAACCCGTCAAGAGAAGGGCGGCCAGCATAAAGATGCCGACCTTAAGTTCACTCAACCTCAGATTCTGCTGACGGCTCGCCATAAAAAGGTTACTTTATCCGGAGAAACCTCTTGATATACGGGTCGGGACTCTTTCGTAACTGCTCCTCCCGGCCACTGAAGATTATACGGCCTTCGCGGAGCATCATCACTTCCGTGTTGAGGAGACACCAGGCAGAACCTTCAACCTCAAACCCGACGTTCCCTTGATCCGTTAGGACGGCATACTCTCCCGTGAGGTATTCGAGATTACTCATCTCGTGAGTTACAAATATCGATGATACATCTTCTACATCACGAAGCTTAATCGCGAGTTCACAGATCGTCCGCGACGTCGGCGGATCGAGGCCGGCAGTGGGCTCATCAAAGAGGACCACGCTAGGATCGCCTATAAGTGCTCTGGCAATACCGACGCGGCGGCGCATTCCGCCGGACAGTTCAGACGGCATTTTCTCGATCGCGTCCTCCAGGTCGACGAATCGGAGCATGCGCTCGACCTCCTCGGCAACCTCCGCCTCATCGACTCCGGCTTCGTGCAGGCGATACGCGACATTGTCATAGACGGAGAGCGAATCGAAAAGGGCACCCTCTTGAAAGACCATGCCGATCTTTTTGCGCACCTGTACAAGATCCATGTCGTCTAGAGCAGAAACGTCAATACCGTCCACAAAGATGCTGCCGGCATCAGGCTTGATCAGCCCTAGGATGAGGTTGATGACGGTTGATTTGCCGGTGCCGGACCCGCCGAGAACGATCTTCGTCTCGCCGCGCCGAACCGAGAAGGAAACATCGTCAAGGATGACCTGGTCGTCAAATGCAAGCTCGACGTTGCGAAACTCGATAGCGGGTGGAATGTCGACGGCAGTTTCCATAGATCGCGCCTAAAAAACGGTCCCGCTCAGGCTCGCCTGAAGCAGCTTTGAGAGAAAGAAATCCGCGATTATCACGTAGATCGATGATGCAACGACCGCTTGGGTAGTAGATTCGCCGACACCGACGGTGCCACCGGTGGTCGAGAGGCCTTTGTGGCAGGAGATCACCCCAATGATCAGGCCGAAAAATAAAGGTTTGATCATGCCCACGACCAGATCGTCCATCTGCGTTCCGGTGCGGACCGAGGAGATATAGAGGTTGATATCGAGGCCATGCAGTTGCTTGGCAACGACGCCTCCACCAACCATCCCAAATACGTCGGCTGAGATCGTTAAAAGCGGCAGCGTGATGATGAGGGCGACTACACGCGGTGTCACAAGCCGGCGAACGGGTGATGTCCCCAGGGCCCGCATAGCGTCGATCTGCTGGGAGACGACCATAGCTCCCAACTCCGCTGAGATCGCCGAGCCGACTCGGCCGGCCACGATCAGAGCCGTAAGGACCGGTCCGAGCTCGCGTATCAGCGATGTCGCGATGCCCTGGCCGGTATTGCTCTGCGCCCCGTAGTATTCGAGCGTGGGATACATTTGAAGAATCAGGACACCGCCTGTAAAAAAACCTGTCAACAGGACTATGCCGAGCGAGCCGACGCCGATCTTGTTCATCTGGATGACGAGTTCATCGAGGTAGCGGGGGCCAAGCCGGATGCCCTTGAGCATGCGCCACATCAGGTCACAAACCTGCTGTAGCTCAAAGAGGAACCGCGAGAAAAAATTCATTTGTGAGATCGATCTTTGGACGTTGGAGAGATTATAGCCCCAGCCGTCTGAAACAAAAAGGCCGCCTCCGGGGCGGCCGCTGACAATTGTTCCAGTCCTCAGGGTTTGGGCCTATGCCCGACCGGCAGAGCATCCCGTGACGGGTCGCCCCCTGCCTTTGGGATGTCACTGTTCGGCGGCGTCTGTACCGGCCGTCCACCATCCTGCTCGCGCACGCGGTCGAACCGCGTCCGAAGCTCGCGAAACCTAAGAAGTTGATCCGGGGTCAAGATACGTCTTACAGCGAGTTCATCCATCGAGCGGATACGAATGAGATCGGCCTGCGCGAGTTGAACGTCTCTTAGCCTTGCCCTCACGTCCTCCTCGTTGATCTCGTCTGCGTAGATCGCCGCATCAAGGTGACGATTTGCCTCGCGAAAACGGAGTTGGGCCGCGCGGATCATGGGCCTCCTGGCTGCATTCATCCGCCGGACTCGCTGGATCTGTTCGCGTGAGAGGCCAAGTTGCCTAAGCAGATTGAACCGAGGGTCTTGGGGCCTTTC
>CAZMQR010000177.1:4403-5755 GCA_964568325.1 uncultured Chloracidobacterium sp.
CCGAGGCCGGTGCCTTCGCTACGGTTGTCCGTCTATGGGCAGATACCCTGACCGCCCGGATCGGCCCGCTCCGCGAAGGAAACACTTCTGCATCGTCGTTAGTCTCGACTTGCGGCAGGGAAGCCGTGGTCACAACTTCAGTCGGTGTTGAACCTATTAGAGGAACAACAGTATTGGATGCGATCTGCTCGTCGTTTGAACGAAACAAGCTGAGGGCAAAAAACGCCAGCACCAGAAGAGCCGCCGCGGCGCCGGCGAAGGCAAACGAGGGACGTGCAAAGATGGCGGCCAGTTGACCCAAGATACCTGCCCTCTCGGGGTCACCGCTCGGAACGACGAACCGTGGTGTGGCAAGCGGCAAGAATTCCTCCTTATGCCACTCATATACATAAAATCGAGCGTCGGCGACGGCCGCAAACTCGTCCGTGCATGACGAACATTCAGCTAGATGCCCCTCAAAAACGTTCACCTCGCTCTCAGGCATCTCGTGATACAGATACGGCACGATGGCCTCAGCGTAATGACAGATCAGGTTGTCTTTCTTGTTCTTCATCGTCAAACGACCTCCACGGGCGTTCGCTCAAGTCTCATCTTTAGCTGTTTCAGAGCGGTGTAGAGGCGGCTCTTCACCGTGCTCAGCGGTAATTCGAGCGTTTCTGATATCTCCTGAAACGTCATTTCCTCAAATTCCTTCATCACGATCACCTGTCGCAATTCGCTCGGCAGTGCGGTCACGGCCTGCCGAACGATCTGGAGCCGTTCGCCCTGCTCGGCCTGATTAGCCGGCGAATATCGCGAGGCCGCGACGAACACTCTATCTTCGGCACCGTCCTCGTCACCGAAGAAGTCCTCGGAACGCGTCTTTTGCCGGCGTTTGATCGTCAGGCATTGGTTGACGGCGATACGGTGCAGCCACGATGACACGCGGGCCTCGCCGCGGAAGTTCTTCAGGTTCTTATACGCGGCAATAAATGCCTCCTGCGCAGCGTCGCGTGCGTCATCCTCGCGGCCGAGCATACCGAAGCACAGAGCGAATATTTTCCGCTCCCACCGCCTCATCAATTCGCCAAACGCCTCCGGTTTCTCGCTCACCGAAAGCGTGACGAGCTGTTCGTCCGTCAGGTCAACAAACATTTCCCGTCGTGATAATAGCTCAAACAGCACCGAATGCGAACACTTTCGCAATCAATTATTTAGACGCACGGATTCCGAAAAAAGTCTTATTTGCTCAACTCTATTCAAGGATTTCTTTTCCTCGCGGCTCGCCGCTCTATTTGCGGAAAAGTTTACTTTTCCGGGACTTCCGAAATATCTTTGCGGATTGCCGCCGCCTGACGCACGGCGGCGGCAAG
>CAZMQR010000178.1:0-5737 GCA_964568325.1 uncultured Chloracidobacterium sp.
AATGTTGTGGTGAATGGCGATGTTCGCGATATTTTGAAATACGTTGAAGATGAAAGTGTCCATCTGACGTTTACTTCCCCACCTTATTACAACGCAAGAGATTATTCAATTTATCCAAGTTACGCAGCTTATCTTGATTTCCTAGCCGAAGTTTTTCTCGAGACTTATAGGATTACGAAAGAAGGTCGATTTCTGATTTTGAATACATCGCCTATCATCATTCCGCGAGTTAGTCGGTCTCATTCAAGCAAAAGATATCCCATTCCATTCGATATTCATCCGAGACTGACTGAGATGGGCTGGGACTTCATTGATGACATCATTTGGGTCAAGCCAGAGTACAGTGTGAAGAATCGTGTCGGTGGCTTCATGCAACATAAGAAGCCGCTCGGCTATAAGCCAAACACGCTGACTGAATATGTGATGGTTTACAGGAAACACACATCGAGACTTCTCGATTGGAACATTAGAAGTTATCCACCAAAAACCGTTTCAGAAAGCAAAGTGGAAGGCGAGTTCGAGACGACTAATGTCTGGAAGATCGATCCCAAATTCGATAAGGGCCACACTGCCGTTTTTCCCGTCGAGTTATGCAATAGAGTGATTCAATATTACTCGTACAAAGGTGATCTAGTATTTGATCCTTTTGGTGGTAGCGGAACCGTAGGACGAGCGGCAAAGATGCTTGATCGATATTTCTTTTTGACCGAAAAAGAACAAGAATATTTTGAATATATGCAGACGAAAGTGAAGAATACACCATTATTGAACGAGAGTTTTCCGAGCAGATTTCTTTCTTTAAAGGAATTTGCCGAAGAAAGGAACGCCGATGACTCTAACTGATCAAGTTGTTAAGAACATTATTGTTCGCTTATTGGGCGGCCTAGATTATAGAATTGAGGTCGTTGCGTTAATCAACGCCGAATTTCTCCAATTCGCGATTGAATTCTTTAAGAAGGTAGCGGAAGCAAAATTTGATAACGAGGATATTACCGTCGATTGGTATAAAGGGACATTTCTTGATTCAAGTCTTGCGTCGGATGAGATTGCGATAAACTCCGGGCTGAACAAGAAGACAATAACAAACATGTACAATTCTGCCACAAAGCAGGTTGTCATCGATGCTTCCGCCGAACACTACGATACGCTCTACGATGCGATTAGCGAGTTGATTCAACATGAAAGTGACCTTGATCTAACGCTGTCAATTAAGTTCCGAAGGGTTAGTGTCGAATTGAATATCAACGAAAGCCTTCTCGTTATTAACACGTTGGCCGTTAAGCGAGCGGCACTTCGCGGTGGACTTTGGAGCACCGCCGGAAAAAGAGTTGAAAAGCCCTTGATGTTGACTCTTTGCAAACTTTTCCAAGTTCCGAAAGCAAATTATTCGATAAAAAGTCGTGGTACTGCTCAGTTGGTGGACGCTACATTCGAGCGAGAAATTGATTTTTACTTAAATGCCGTTGGAAGCGAGTACAAATGCGAAGTTAAGCTGATGGGAAAAGGCAACCCAGAAAGTGCGGATGCGGTAATTGCGCGCGATAGCAAAGTTTTTGTCGCCGACAAACTCTCCGAAATGAATATCCGACAACTCGATAGCCTTGAGGTTTGTTGGGTCGAACTTCGCAGCAAAAACGGTTTCCGCCGATTTGAACAAATTTTGGACACGCTCAATATTCCTCACGGCGCAATGATTGAACCTACAGAAGAGAATCTTGAGAGAATCCTTAACGAGATTAACAGCTGAGGATACCGCACCCGCCGCTGACGAGACGCGTGGCTTTGTACTTCATACGGAAGAGAGGAGCCTCGTGAGTGTGGTCTTTCGATGCTTTGAGACTGGCATGATAATTGGTCCCAGCAATGGTAGCACGAATTATGACGCTGCACTCCGGCGAAAACTTCTTGACTTTTGGCACTGATTGTGCTACGGTCATGCAAGTATGCAACAAGATTCTGCGAAACGAATATTTTTTTCAAAAGTAGCGGGACAGGCGTAAAAAACACGCGGAAACGTCCTGTTTGCAACAGTTAGGCTGTCCCACAGGGCAGTGGGACAGTGCGGGACACTGCGGGACGTTTGATCTGTGCCGTAAGGGGCTTTGACAGGCATTTTGTGCCACGACTTTGATCTTTGACAACTTGCTCCGCCGGCCCGAAGGGGATACTGAAAATTTTTTTTTCAAAAGTAGCGGGACAGGCCGAGAAACCGGCCGTAAACCGCCTGATCGCAACAGTTAGGCTGTCCCACAGGGCAGTGGGACAGTGTGGGACACTTTTTTCTTGCAGATGAGTGCGGAATCGGTCTTAAATCATTGGAAAAAGGGCGTTTAGCAGGCGTGGACAAGCCCCGGACGAAGGCGGACGATCTTCGACAATTTGGCATCTCCTAAGGCTGCGTGATCTCGGTTACGACCTGGCTGGTTCACATAGGCCGAAAATATGCTAATCTGCATCATTCGCTTGGGCCATTAGCCGACCATGTTCGAGACCGAAAGACTCACATTCCGCAAGTTTACCGACGCCGACCTGCCGTGGCTGATCGAGATGCGATCGCCCGAAGCGGTCAACCGCTATCTCGGCGGGACGGCGATGCAGAATCCCGAGGCCCTCGCCACTAGGATCAAATACTATATGGAATGTCACGAGAAGTTCGGATTTGGCTTCTGTGTGATGATCCACAAGGAGACCGGCGAGCTTATGGGCTCGGCGGGTCTGCAGCCGCTCGAGGGCACAGGCGAGATCGAGGTCGGTTATAATATGTCCGAGCGATTCTGGCGTCAGGGCTACGGTTATGAGACGGCGATGGGCTGGCTCAAGTTTGGGTTTGAGAAGTGCGGCCTTGAACGGATCGTCGCCGTCGCTGATCCCGAAAACATCGGTTCGTGGCGGATCATGGAAAAGTGCGGGATGCACTATGAAAAAACCGAACTCCATTACGGAATGGAATGTGTCGTGTATGCAGTATCTCGTGAGGAGTTTTTGGCTTCAGAATAGGTCATACGAATAAAGCGTCTTATGCCGACCACGTTAATAACCGGAGCATCGAGCGGCATCGGCGAGGCCTTTGCAAAGCAGCTTGCGGCTCAGGGCCACGATCTGGTGCTGGTGGCTCGGTCGGAGCAAACCTTGCACGCCCTTTGCGATGAACTTATCCTCCGCGAAAAGATCTCGGCCGCGTATGTCGTGCTCGACTTGACTGAGCCGGACGCCGACGTGAAGCTCTTTGCCGAAACCGAACGACGCGGCATCGAGATCGACTGGCTGATCAACAATGCTGGTTTCGGCTCGGCGGGTGATTTCTCAACGCTGCCGCTCGACCGTGAGCTTGAGATGATCGATCTGAACGTTCGCGCGCTGGTCGCGATCACGCACCGTTATCTAAAGAGAATGCGTGAACTGGGCCGTGGCACGATCATCAATGTGTCATCAACCGCTTCGTTCCAGCCGGTACCCTTCATGGCGACATATGCGGCGACAAAGGCTTTCGTGACATCATTTACAGAAAGTCTGCTGGAGGAGAACAAACCGTTTGGAATACGCATCATGGCATTTTGCCCGGGCTCCACGAAGACCAATTTCTTCGCCGCATCAAGTATCGAGCGGCCCGTGACCGTCAAGGGGCAGCACACCGCGGACGAGGCCGTCGGTGCATTTTTGAGAAGCGTCGGTGGCGGACGGGCAAGGTTTGTCCCCGGTATGGTCAACCGCGTAGGAGCGGCCCTCGGCGCACATTTGCCGACCGCTATCTCAAGGCGTCTGATGGCAAAGGCTTTGCGTCCTCGCTACCAGGAAGAAAAATGAGATTTACCGTTCTCGGCAGCGGCTCGACCGGCAACTGCGTCCTGATATCGAGCGAGACGACAAACGTCCTGATCGATGCGGGCCTAAGCGCCCGCGAGATCATGCGACGCCTTGCTGAGGTCGGTGTGCCGCACGACAGGCTCGATGGCGTTCTTGTGACGCACGAGCACGGTGACCACGTCGGCGGGCTTCGCGTGCTGATGCGATCGCTTCGCTGTCCGGTTTATATCTCAGGAATTACCGAAGACGCGTACTATGACACCCGCGCAGGCGGGCGCAATGGCAGCAGCGAATCATCGAAACGCCGGGCGGCTTTTGACGGACGCACGGCCGAGATCGAGTCTGATCGCGAGTTTCGGATTGGTGACATCGACTTTCACCCGTTTTGCGTGCCGCACGACGCGGTCGATAATTTTGGATTTGTGGCGAGGCACAACGGCGTTAAGGTCGCTGCCTTGATGGACTTTGGCCACATTGATGACACGATCAAGGAGAGCCTGAAAGGCTGTGACGCCATCGTTGTGGAGTCTAATCACAGCCGCGATATGCTGCGGGCATGCTCGCTCTACACTTGGGAACTGAAGCAGCGAATCATGTCGCGTACCGGCCATTTGTCGAACGAGGACCTGTCTGAGTGGCTCGCCGGTGATTTTGACGGCTCGGCACGATACGTCGTGCTCGCACATCTTTCGCAGCGGGCAAATGAGCCTAACCTCGCCCGAATTACTGCAGAGGTCGCCCTGCAAATGCGCGGGCCTCTGTTTAGGGCTGACACAAAGGTAATGGTTTCGCAGCCTAAGAAGCCGACGGACTGGATAGCTTTATGATCGAAAGTCAAAAAAGTGAGGCAGCGGCTACTTCTGTTTCGCACACGCCTTTAAAGCTCATCCTGTGGATCCGACACGGCCCATACTCGCGGACAGCGTCATAATGCGAGCGGCAGCCGTAGCCTTTATGCTCAGCAAATCCGTATTGCGGAAACTCGGTCGCGTAGTTTGTCATCAATTCGTCGCGATAGGTCTTGGCGAGAATTGAGGCTGCGGCAATAGAGACTGAGATCGCGTCACCCTTGATGACAGCCTTTTGCGGCAGCGGCGACAGCTTGAGCCGCAGAGCATCGATCAGAAGATAATCCGCTTGCGGGGTCAGGGCATCGATAGCGGCAAGCATGGCTTTTCTTGTCGCCTCAAGGATGTTTATCCTGTCGATCTCGTCGGCCTCAATCTGGCCGATGGCGAAGGCGACCGCGTGTTCGCGTAGTTCGGCAGCTATCTCGTCGCGTTTTTGAGAGGTGAGTTTTTTTGAATCGTCGAGACCGTCGGGGAACGATCTTGTAAGGTCGAGAATGCAGGCCGCCGCGACGACCGGCCCGGCGATGCAACCGCGGCCGACCTCGTCGACGCCCGCGATAAGGCGATAGCCCTCACTGCGGGCCTGTTCCTCAAAGTCACAGCCGATCGACCAAACGGCGCGACCGGCTGTTAATGAAAAATCGTTCACGAGGCGGATTATACCGCCTCGTGTTTAGAAAACTAAACTGTCGCGCAGGGCAGCTATTTCGCCGACTGCGCCTTATTACGCGTATCGCGTTCCTTGATGCGGGCAGCCTTGCCGCGCAGATCGCGAAGGTAATACAGCTTGGCCCGGCGGACCTTGCCCCGGCGGATGACGTCAATGTGATCGATCACCGTCGCGTGAAGCGGAAAGATACGCTCGACGCCGACGCCAAAACTGACCTTTCTGACGGTTATCGATTCGCGAACGCCGCCGTGTTTGCGGGCGATGCAGACGCCTTCAAATGCCTGCAGGCGTTCCTTGTTGCCTTCCTTGATGCGCACGTGCACGCGGACGGTGTCGCCCGGCTGAAAGGCAGGAAGGTTCTCTTTTAACTGTGTCTTTTCGACAATGTCTAGTCTGTTCATTTTTATCCTCG
>CAZMQR010000179.1:0-5732 GCA_964568325.1 uncultured Chloracidobacterium sp.
CCCGAGCCGACGAACTTGAGCGGTCGTCCCGTGACCGTGGCCGCCGACAGGGCGGCGCCGCCCCGCGCGTCGCCGTCCGTCTTCGTGAGGATGAGCCCGCTCAGGGGCAGCTTCCGGGAGAAGGCCTCGGCCGAACGCACGGCGTCCTGCCCGGTCATGGCGTCGGCGACAAACAACACCTCGATCGGCTTTGTCTCCGCCTTGATCGCCTCAAGCTCGGCCATCAGCTCATCGTCGATGTGCAGGCGGCCTGCGGTATCAATCATCAGAGTGTCAAAGCCGGTCTCGTTGGCGTATTTGACCGCCCCACGAACGATCGTCATCGGGTCGTTAGTCTCTGCAGCGTCGAAAACGGCGACATTCACGGCATCACCAACGACCTTTAACTGCTCACGTGCGGCCGGACGATAAACGTCGGTGGAAACCAGCAGGGGCTTGCGCTCCTGATTGTCGGCCAGCCACCGCGATATCTTGCCCGTTGAGGTCGTCTTGCCCGAACCCTGCAGGCCGACGATCATTACGACATTCGGCGTCTGCTTGGTAAAAACAAGTCGCGACGACGTGCCCCCCATCAGTTCGCTGAGCTCGTCATAGACGATCTTTACGACCTGTTCGTGCGGTTTCAGCCCGTTCCAGACCGCTTCACCCTCGGCTTTGACACGAACCGATTCGACAAAGTCATTTGCTACCTTGTAGTTAACGTCCGCCTCGAGCAAGGCCATCCGTATTTCGCGCAAAGCCGCGTCAACGTGCTCGGGCGTAAGTTTGCCCTTGCCGCTAAGATTTCGCAGCGTTTGTTTGAGTTTATCGGACAGCGATTCGAACATAATTACCGGCTAATAGACGCACTTCGGCGACAATAGTCGAAACTATAAATAGTAGTATTTAGCGCATTTAGTGTCAATAAACGCGCCTAGGAAAGTACGCGACCAATAGCCGATATAACAGCGTCAGGCTTGACGCTCAAAATGCACTTTGGCTCGCCGTAAACCTCACACCGGTAGCCCGGACAAGGTTGACATCCAAATTCCTCATAAACGATCTCATTCGGTGCATCGGTCCATGGCCGCCAGTGGTCGCGGTTTGACGAGCCAAAGATGACTACTGTCGGGGTCGCGACCGCAGCAGCAATGTGGGCCATCCCCGAATCGTTACCGACAAAGATAGCCGCCTTTGACGCAAGCGCCATGATCTCAGGCAGACTAAGATCGTCAAATGGCGCGATCGGCACATTCGCGGCACGTGCAAGTTCGCTTAGGGTCGCCGCCTCCTTGTGGGATGAAATCGCAACCGTCCGCAGCCCCTTCTCGGCCAGAAAATCCGCAACCCTCGCATAATGCTCCACAGGCCACTGCTTTGTGAAAAAAGCGGTTGTCGGATGGATCAACGCGTACGCGCCGCCCTCATACACCTCACGCACCCGAGCCGTACGGCTGGCGTCGCTAACGATCAGCCGGCTCCTGGGCCTGTCATTCACAGGAACGCCGACCGAGCCAAGCAGTGCGAGCTGCTGTTCGGCAGAATGCGTCCCTGTCCGTCCCCAAAAATCTGTGCCCGATGTTAGTAGATGATTGTAAAGAAACGATAACCGGTAGCTCTCGTAACCGATCCGGTGCGGAGCTCCGCTCACGCGAACGAACCAGGTCGCGGTCGTGCCGCCATGCAAATTGAATGCGACATCATAGGAACGGCGCCTAATCTCCAGGCCCATTCGAAACCGCTCGCCGACCTCGCGTCCGACCGAAATTACATTATCGACCGCGTCAAACCCATTGAGGACAGGCGAGACCCAATCCTCGAGCAGAATGTCGATCTGGGCATCTGGAAGGAAACGCCTGAGTGCGATCAGCGACGGCGTCGACAGCACCGTGTCGCCGATCGAGCGCAGCTTGACAACGAGGACACGTCTCACTTTCGTCCAATCCAACGTCATAGCGGCAAACAAAAAGACGGCCCTTGGGCCGCCTTCCATTCTCCATTTTCCACGGTCACTTTTCCATTTCCCGCGTGGCCTCTTCGACAAGCATCACCGGGATCTCATCGCGGATTGGATAAACCAGTGAGCAGTCAGGGTTTAGGCATTTGATGCGCGTCTCGGCATCGTCGATCTGCAGTTCTGACTTGCACTGCGGACAGCGAAGGATATTTAGCAGCTCGGGACTGATAGGCATAAGATTGCGAATTACGAATTTCACATTACGACTAGACGCAATTCGTAACTCGTAATGTGAAATTCGTAATTGCCGCCGCTAGGCGGTCTTAGTTCCGCACTCGGGACAAAATTTGGCCCCCGCGGCAAGTTCGAACTGGCACTGCGCGCACTTGGTCTTTTCCTGCGTTGAACCACACTCTGAGCAGAATTTTGCACCTTCGCGGAGCTTAGCCCCGCACTTTACGCACGGGACCTGAACGACCTCCATCTTGCCGCCGCAGTCGGCACAGAATTTAGCGGTTGCGGCGTTCGCTTTGCCGCATGCCGGACACGGTGTTGTGGCCGCCTGGCCGCCGCTGCCACCGCCTTGCGGGCCAGCCCCAAAGGCACCGGCCATTTGGTTGCCGACCGCAAACCCGGCACCCAACCCGGCACCCAGACCCGCGCCGCCACCTTCATTCTGTGCGGCATCGCGAAGGGCATCTGCGGCTTGGAACTTCATGTACTGATCGACATTGCCGAGAGCTCCCATCGCCGCTCGTTTGTCCATCGCCTCTTCGACCTCGGGCGGCAGTGAGATGTTCTCAACAAAGAACTTAGTGACCTCAAGGCCCCAGCTGTTAAAGTCTTCGTTGATCAGCGAGCGGATCTTTTCGCCGATCTCCTTGTACTGAGCGGCAAGGTCAAGCGCAGGAATCTTCAATTCGCCCAAAGCGTCTGAAAACTCTGTGACGATCGCGCGCTTTAGCTGGCCGTCGATGTCCTCGGTCTGGAAATGAGCGTTCGTTCCGGCGATTTCCTTGATAAAACCGCTCGGGTCGGTAACCCGCAGACTGTATGCACCAAATGCCCGCAGCCGGACGATGCCGAAGTCGTCATCGCGCATCATCACCGGATTCGAAGTGCCCCACTTCAGATCCGTAAACTGTTTGGTGTTAACAAAATAGACCTCGGATTTGAACGGCGAGTTAAAGCCGTACTTCCATGCTCCTAGCTTCGAGAGGATCGGTGTGTTGCCGCCGTCGATCTCGTATTTGCCGGGCGTGAAAACGTCAGCGACCTGCCCCTCGAACACAAAAACAGCCGCCTGCGATTCGCGGACTATCAGCTGGGCGCCGTTCTTGATCTCCTGCCCCGCGACCGGAAAGCGATACACCAGCGTGTCCTGGCTGTCATCCAGCCACTCGATCACCTCGATGAACTGGTTCAATGCGGTCTCTTTTATCTTGTCAACAATACTCATGTAAAATGCCTCCTCAGGCGTAACTCTAAACGATAAGATAGCACAGAAAGTTGCCTCTTTGTCAGCGCCTCGGCCGGCCCGTCAGCCACAGCAGCGTCATCATCACCGCACCGCCCGCAATATCGATAACTACGTCAAAAACGGACGCCGTCCGCGACGCCTCAAAACTCTGGTTGAACTCATCGGCAACCGCAACCACAATGACCAACGCCAGCGGCAGCAGATACCGAAACCTGCTCAAGAAATCCGACGCCGCTATCACGCACGCGCGAGCGGCGAGAAAGGCGAGGACGGCATATTCGGTAAAGTGGGCGGCCTTGCGGACATAGCCGTGAATGATGAGGCGGGTCGCCTCGGGCATGTCGGGAAAAAAGAGGTCCAGCAACGGCCCGATAATGCGCGAGGTATTAGAAAACGCTCCCGCGGGGCTCGACAGGTAAAAGATGACGCCGAGCCACAAAAAAAGCGGCGCGTATGCCCATAGCCATACGCGCCAGTTCTTGGTTAACTGTCCGTCAACCACTATGGTTGCATACCTGAAAAACTCGCGTAACCGCTCAGGCCGCCGCCCGCTACGAGTAGGATCCAACCGATAATGACCATCAGCAGAGGAAACAGTCCCTGCTTACGGACCACGTAAAAGATGATGCCGCCCAACGGTTGGCACAGAAAATTTACGAGTGCCCAAATAATTTTTTCGCCCGTGGTCGTCCCTGTCTGGATCGCTGTAATCACAAGCCAGATCATTCCGATCATGGCAAGAAGCCAGCCCAGTATTGCTAACATTCCCATAGTTGCCTCCGAGGTTTTGGTGTTTAACTACTTACTTTTCGCAAACAAACCGCGTTTGCCCATGTTTCAAGTGAACGTCGGTATGCTACACCACAACCAGCAAAGTTCCAAATTCAAAGCTCAAGGTTCAAGGTCGCATTAGCAACTTTGAACCTTGAACATTGAACTTCGAACTTACGCTTTATGCTGCCGCGGCGCCGCTGACGACCTCGATGATCTCTTTGGTGATCGCGGCCTGGCGGATGCGGTTCATGTTGAGCGTGAGCGTGTCGATCAGCTCGCCGGCGTTCTTTGACGCGGAATCCATTGCTGTCATTCGCGAGCCCTGCTCGCTGGCGACCGATTCGAGCATGCCGCGATAGATCTGGGTTTCGACCTGCTTGGGAAGCAGTTTGCCGAATAGCTCTGTAGGCGGCTGTTCATAGATATATTCGGCCTCGGCACCGGCTTGTTCGCCGTCCGCGACCCCAGCCTTTGGGATCGGAAGGAGCTGCTGAATGACAGGCTTTTGCGAGAGCACTGTTTTGAACTCTGTAAAGACGACAAAGACCTTATCGATCGATTCGTCCTCGGTGAATTTCGCGATGATTTTGTTAGCGATCTCGACCGCGTCGGCGTGGTTTACCTGTCCAGAGCCGGTGAGACCAATATATTCATCGGCGAATGTGACATTGCGCCGTTTGAAGAAATCGCGGCCCTTGCGTCCGACGGGCATCATCTCGGTCTGCTTGCCGTCATGCTCGCGCAGAAAAGCCTGCGTCGCCTTGATAACGTTGGCGTTAAAAGCACCTGCAAGTCCCTTATCGGCACTGATCAGAACGATCAGGTACTTGCTGTCGCCACGCTCGTCGAGCAGCGGATGCGAGAATTCACCCGCGACCTTGCCGCTCAGGCTGCCCAAAACCTCGCTCATCTTGCCCGCATACGGGCGCGACGCCGTCACGCGGTCCTGCGCGCGTTTGAGCTTAGCCGCGGCGACCATCTTCATCGCCTTGGTGATCTGCTGTGTGTTCTTGACCGACTTGATGCGTCGGCGCATGTCTAAAAGACTTGGCATATTATTGAATGGTGAATGGTTAGTGGTAAATGGTGAATCAGCGGAGAGTCATCATTCACAGTTCACCATTCACAATTATCAAGCGGCCGCAGCCGTCGCCGTCTCCCAGCGCGTCGCCTTAAAGTCCTCGACGGCTTCCTTCATCGATGCCTTGAGGTCGTCGTCAATATTCTTCTTATCGCGGATGGTACTGAGCACGGCAGGATGTGATTCCTTGATGAATGTGTTCAGTTCGTCCTCAAACCGCTTCAGGTCCTCGACCGCAATGTCATCCGCGAGGCCATTGGTCACTGTCCAGATGATCAGGACCTGATCCTCGACCTCCATCGGTGAATATTGCGGCTGCTTGAGGATCTCGGTCAGGCGACGCCCACGCTCAAGCTGGGCCTGCGTCGATTTGTCGAGATCCGAGCCGAACTGGGCGAACGCTGCCAGTTCGCGGAATTGTGCGAGGTCGATACGCAGCGTTCCGGCAACCTGCTTCATCG
>CAZMQR010000180.1:0-5709 GCA_964568325.1 uncultured Chloracidobacterium sp.
AAGGGCGAGTACCCGCGTGCAAAGAGCATCTACAAGGACGCACTCTTTTACTTAGGGCGCGATAACGTCCAGAGTGATGAGCGTGAAGATGCTGCCGAGAAGATATTGGCCGAGATCGAGCGGATCAGGCTCCTCGAAAACGATACGTGAGACTTTGGATGGTGCCCCGTAACGGTTATTCTGTTGGGAGTTAGATCATGATCTCTCAGAGATGTCCCCGATGCCGAAGCAAGCGAATCCGGCGGGGCTACAAGCCAACATCGATTCTCTCCAAGCTGTTTTTCCGCTATCACCTGTTGTGCGACGCGTGTAACTGGGAATTCACGGGCTTTGCTGTGCCGGGCACGGTCGAGCGTGGATCGCGGAACCGAAGGTCGCGCGTTAAAGGCCGATAGTACGATCCCTGATTGGTTTTGCCTGCAAATGTCCACCTTCCGTCATTTCTTCATCCTTCCTGTGTGTCTGCTGACCCTCTGTTCGGTTGGAGTGATGAATGGACAGGGTCTGGTGGACGATCCCGATTCGCTTGTACACCCCGGCGATCTGATCGATGTAGATGTATTGGGTGGATTCGAGTTTGACTGGCGCGGCCGTCTCGATCCAGAGGGTTTTCTGGGTGGTTTTGATTCGTATGGCGATCCGATCTTCGCCCGCTGCAGGTCGGTCGATCAGATAGCCACCGATATCTCTAAAGCGTTCTCTAAGCTGCTCCGTGACCCGCAGGTTGTCGTCAGGATCATCGACCGGTCAAACCGGCCCATAGTAAGGCTTGACGGGGCCGTGCGGACCCCTACGCGGTTCCGCCTTCTCCGGGGCGTAAGCCTCCGTGAATTGATCGTGATGGCCGGCGGACTAACCGAGGGGGCGAGTGGAGGAATATCCATTTTCCGCCCCGGAAATGCAAGTTGCTCAGCCAGTGCTGAGCACGAGCGAACGAACCATGACGCCTCGCTGCGAGACAACGCCTCTCGGACCATCAACATCAAAATTTCTGAGCTTTTGAGCGGGTCGGCTGAGGCTGACCCAAGGATATTGAGCGGCGACCTTATTTCGGTCGTTAGGGCAGATCCGGTCTACGTGATCGGCGCCGTCAATAATCCGCGGCCGATCTACTCGGCCCTTGAAATGACGGTCACGCGCGCCATTGCGGCAGCTGGTGGGCCGGCGAAGGGGGCGGATAAGCAGAGGATAACTCTCTTTCGGAAGGACGACCAGAGTCGTACGATAGAGACGAGTTTACAGCAGATCGAGCGAGGGCAGGCACCGGATATTGTGCTAAATGCGTATGATATCCTGGAAGTCGGCACGAAAGGCGGTCCGAGGCGAAGTTATCCACCCGTGATAAGCGCGGACCGTAACGGGCAGACAGAGTCTGAGTTGCCACTCCGTGTGGTAAACTGAATATTTATGGCAAAGAACAACAGTGGAATTAGCCGGCGTAAGCAGGCGTTGATCTGGATGGTTGCGGTCGCCGCGTTGATCGGTGGCCTGATCGCCTATGAGCAGATATCGATCCTTTACGTCCTTGCAACGCTGGCGATCGTCGTACTCCTCCTGATCGTGGGCTTTACTGACCTCGAAAAAGTGAGCCAAACCGACGGCGAAGGAGCAGCGGCAAAGGGCTAGATCGATCATGCAGGCGATCAGGGGTATTTGTGGCTGGCTCGCATTACTGGCGTGCATTTCGGCGTCGGTTTCGGCCGCGCCCGTCGGAGCGTCCGTTGACCGTGGCGAAACCCTAATGTTGAGATGGCGGACACCTGTGATTCGTCTCTCGTTATCGAGTTCGCTTGACCGTCCGAGTCCCAATATCAAGGCCGATAGCGACGTCTCCGGGGCTATCAAAAGGAGCCTCGCCGCATGGAGCACCGTCGCCGACGTCGAATTCACGGTGGCGGGCTCAGAACGACAGAGCATCAGTCCGTCAGGCCTTGCCGGTGACGGTGTCAGCTTGATCACGATCGCTCAGACCCCTGAGAATGTATTACTCTTCTCTCGTGAACCAAACGCTGAATCCGCACGCACGCGAGTCTTTTACAACCGTCTCGGAACCATCACGGAAGCTGATATCGTATTGAATCCGTTTCTCCAATTCTCGACCGATGGGACC
The DNA here is from genome assembly GCA_964568325.1 of uncultured Chloracidobacterium sp. Taxonomy (GTDB): domain Bacteria; phylum Acidobacteriota; class Blastocatellia; order Pyrinomonadales; family Pyrinomonadaceae; genus OLB17. Next base: position 2,111 of record CAZMQR010000180.1, read on the forward strand.
TTTGGTACGTTCGACCTTGAATCGACGCTTACCCACGAGATCGGCCATCTGCTAGGCATTCGGCATTCGGGCGTGATCGGCTCAGTAATGAGCGATAGTCTCGCTCGCAACGGCGAATTTTCGGCCATTCAAGGTCCCCGAACGCTGATGGCGAGCGACATAGCCGCCGTTCGCCAGATATATGGATCGACGATGGCTGAAGGCTGTTGCGCTTCGATCACCGGAAGACTTTCGGCGCGATCGGCCAGCGGCATGAGTGTCTGGGCAGAGGAGAACGGGACGGGTCGCGTTTCGGCGTGGGCCGAGGTGACCGCGGACGGCAGCTTTCGATTGGGCGGTATGTCTGGCGGAAGCTATTCCCTCTTGTGGCGTCGTACTGATGATAACGCCCATTCAAGCGTCGGATACGTGGGAATGGTGAGGCTCGGTGCTCACGAGACGAGTAACGTATCGCTGCGGCTCGACCCAAAAAGTACGAGAGACGAACTCATGTTTGTGGGCCTGAACAGCCAGTTGACAACTTCGTCGATAACGCTCGAGGCCGGCCGTGAGCACATGGTATTTCTCGGCGGCCCTTCGCTCGAACGCCGAGACATCGCTGTCGAGTTCAACTCACCCTACTTGTCCGTCGTGCCTGGCTCTGTCCGGCAGCACGACTTTGGTGACGACCTCGCGGTCATCAGTTTTGTGCTCAAGATCAGTCCCGATGCACCAGCCGGTCTGTATTCGATCTTTGCGACGAGCGAGGACGGTATTCAGGCGGCCCTTCCCGGCGCTGTCGTCATTCCGTAGCTTCATTACCACAGGTTGGCCGGCCTCCTTTTCTGGTACGGATATCATTTGCGTTTTTCTTGCTCGTGTGCATAATTAGCTTGTTCACCTCCCGGTGAACATCAGGTTGCTTCGGCAGCCGCGGGGCGGCGGTGTGGGAGACGTCGCCCCGTTCAATTTGTGCAAACCGGCTTGATGGACATGTTGCTTACGTTCGTGTTTCTCAGGACCGACAGAATAAAAATGGAAAGTTGCGGCCGCGGGCGTAGGACGTCCGGCGGTCTTTGCTTTTTTGGGCTATGAAGGCTGGCGCAAAAAGCTGGTTCAAGACGTGGCTCTTCGAGGGTGTCACCGAGATCGAAGGGCCGCACGAACCTGAAGGCCGCCACAAGCGTCATCCGTGGTGGAAGGTAATGTGCCTCACCGGCGTCGATTATTTCTCGACGCTCGGTTACCAACCGGGCATCGCCTTTCTGGCCGCGGGTGCACTGTCGCCATTTGCGACGCTCGTCTTGGTACTCCTGACGTTGTTTGGCGCTTTGCCGATGTATAAGCGAGTCGCCGAAGAGAGCCCGCACGGCGACGGCTCGCTGTCGATGCTTGAGAATCTCCTTTCGCGGTGGAAGGGCAAGATGTTCGTCCTGATCCTGCTTGGCTTTGTTGCGACGAGCTTCATCATAACGATCACGCTCTCGGCGGCCGACGCGACGGCTCATATCGTTGAAAACCCGTTCGTCCGAGAGAACCTCCATTTTCTCGAACATCCTGTGGTCGTGACCCTCGTTCTCATAGGGCTGTTGGGCATTGTGTTCCTGCGCGGCTTTAATGAGGCAATAGGTATCGCGGTCGGCATCGTCGCTGTGTTCCTGATACTCAATGTGGTGACCATCGCACGTGGATTGTATGAGATCATCTGGATCCATCCGGAGGCCTTTGCCAACTGGAGGTCGGTCGTATGGACGAGCCCCTCGGTCGAGGGCAGCGTACTTTGGCTGGCGATCGCGTCGCTTTGGTTCTTCCCAAAATTGGCCCTCGGACTGTCGGGATTTGAGACCGGCGTCGTCGTGATGCCTCTCGTCAAGAGCGATTACTCGCTGCCCGCGGAACAGAAGGCACGGCTGCACACCGGATTCTCCGAGGCTCAGATCACGAGCGACGAGGAACGCTATCTCGCGGGGCGCATCCGGAACGGAAAAAAGCTGCTCGCCGGTGCGGCCATCATCATGAGCGTGATGCTTGTCGGCAGCAGCGTAGTTACAACGATGCTCGTTCCCGCCGAGGCCTTCCAACAGGGCGGTGCGGCGTATGGACGTGCACTCTCGTATCTTGCGCATGGCCTGCTCGGCGAGATATTCGGGACCGCGTATGACATCTCGACCATCATGATCCTTTGGTTTGCCGGCGCGTCGGCCATGGCCGGTCTGCTTAATATTGTCCCGCGTTACCTTCCGCGATATGGAATGGCGCCCGATTGGGCGAGGGCGACGCGGCCGCTCGTCTTCGTGTTTACCATCATCTGTTTTCTTGTCACGTTCATGTTCCAAGCCGACGTGACTGCGCAGGGTGGAGCTTATGCTACCGGCGTTCTGGCATTGATGACGTCCGCGTCGTTCGCCGTGATGATCTCGGCATGGCGCCGGCGACAGGCGGCGTGGCCGCTTTACGTGGCAATCACGCTCGTCTTTGTCTATACACTCGCCGTCAATATGCTCGAGCAGCCGAGCGGTATCCAGATCGCGGCGTTGTTTATCTTCGCGATCATTGCCAGCTCGTTCGTGTCGAGGGCGATGCGCTCGACCGAGATCAGGATCGATCAGATCGAACTGGACCCGGCCGCACAGGCCTTTCTTGACGAGGTCGATGCAGAGGGTGAGATCCGCATCGTCACCAATCGCCGCGAGGAAGGTGATCTGACCGAATACCGGTTCAAGGAGCACGAGAAGCGTGTCGACAATCACATTCCATCGTCTGACCCGGTGATATTCTACGAGATCGAGCCGGGCGACTCGTCTGAGTTCAAGGGGAAGCTCTTCATCCGCGGCGTTGACGTTGAGGGCTACAAGATACTTCGCACCCAAGCCCCTGCCGTGCCTAACGCCATCGCCGCATTCCTGCTGTATCTGCGCGACCAGACCGGGAAGATACCGCACGTTTACTTTGGCTGGAGCGAGGGCAATCCGATCATGTATCTTGCCCGCTACATCCTCTTTGGTGAGGGCGACACCGCTCCGGTTACGCGCGAGATATTGAGGCAGGCCGAGCCTGACCAGGAACTTCGTCCCAACGTACATGTTGGCGGGTGAGGTCAACCGGCCGCAGCAGCGGCACGCTCGGTATTGATCTCCAGAAAACACTTGCGACAATAGACCGGCCGGCCTTGGCTCGGAAAGAAAGGTAGTGTTGTCGAATGGCCGCAGAGTGCGCATTCGGCCGGGAAATCGACCTTGTGACGTTGGCCGGTGATCCTTGCCGCTTCGACGGCATCGAGGCGACGATTCTTTGCTTTTTTGCAGGGCTTGCACCTCTTGGGCGGGTTGGCCAAGAGCTTCTGGCGGAAGAATGACTGCTCTCCCACGCTCCATATGAAGGCTTGCGAGCAATCGATGCAAATGATGGAGATGTCCTGTAAACCGTCGTCTTCGTCGGATGACGGACCAACAGTTGCGGCTCCTTGATGATCGATATCCGACATGCCCGGCCCTATCACTCCGTCGACGACGCCTTAGACTAAAGGCAACCTCGTGTTGTAGATTGGACAGGTGGAGCGGCTGTCCGATCTGGCATTTAGCGCGGCGTTGAGATTGTTTGACCATACATCCGGCAAGTTG
>CAZMQR010000181.1:0-5684 GCA_964568325.1 uncultured Chloracidobacterium sp.
GGCAGCCGCGACCATACGATGCATGGCTGGACAGGCTACATCAAATGGGGAATGAAGATCGAATCGGCGATCGTGATCCTGTCGCTGCTCGGCGCCCTTGTCGCTTGGGTAAAGGCAAAGCACCGATTTGCGATCTTCGCGGGATTCTGGAGCTTCGGCCTTTTTGCGGCCTACTCAATAATTCCATACAAGACTCCGTGGCTTGCTCTCAGCTTCCTGCTGCCAATGTGCCTGTCAGCGGGCTATGGGCTTAATGAACTGATCGGGTCGCGAGACAACCGGCTACGGTTCCTCGGCATGGTCCTCGGTATCATCTCGGTTGGCGTGTTGGGCTATCAGACATATCAACTAAATTTTGTTAAGTACGACAACGACGAAATGCCGTATGTCTATGCCCATACGCGTCGTGAGTTTCTCGATATGATCCGCGAGATCGAACGCTACGCCGACAAGAGCGGCAAGGGCAAAGACGCCCAGATCGAGATCGTCTCGCCCGACTACTGGCCGATGACGTGGTATGTCAAGGACTACGGGAAGGCCTACTTCCAAGGCCGGCCGGTTGATGCCAGCACGGCCGAAATGATCGTGGCGAAGAAGGGCGATCAGGACACCATTGTCGCCCAGAAATATTCCGCCCACTATAAGTTTGCCGGCGTATATCCGCTGCGGCCCGGAGTCGATCTGATGCTGTTGGTAAGGAACGATCTTGCCGAGCCCGGGTCACTCGATCTGTCGAAGATACCGGAATATAAGAAGCCCTAGGAAGCGAACATCCCAACCGCGATCAGCCCGAGGCCGATGACAACGTGCAACACGTCGTCGGCCTTTTTCCATCGGAATTGCCGGATCGGGAACCATCCAAAGCGGCTCGCGGCCGCCTGATAGAGGTCGATCAGCCCAAAGCCGATATTGAAGCCGCGGATCAGGTCACCACTGCCGGAATAGATCAAACTGAGCCCGATCAAGCCAAATGCGATATGAAAGATATTATAGGCGTGAGCGCCGCTCGTGAGGCTCTTTCTCTCGGGAATGACAAAACCGAGAACACCGACCAGGACCAAGATCGGAGCAAAGCCCAGCAGGACGTAGTAGTTCAATCCCATTTTGAGGTCATATCGTAGCGCTGATGGTGCCGGCGTTCCAATTGAGCTCCACACCGCCGGCTGACCTGAAACCTTCGCCGGTCATTCTCGTATATCTCGAAATGAAATTTGTCTTTAGTGCCCTCATCGCAATGGTCCTTTGTCTCAGCATCTCTGGGCAAAACAACGACGCCAAGGACGCCCTTTCTGTGGTCAACAAGCTGTTCGACGAGATGGCTGCTGCGAACGCGGCCGGCATACTCGCAACCGGCACAGCCCAGAACCAGTTGGTCGCCGTAAGAAAAATGAAGGACGGAAAGGCCAGGATCGACGTTATCAGTGCCGAAGCGTTTACCAAGTTCTTCACGAAGCCCGGTGCGGCCAAGGAAGTAATGTACAAACCCAATGTCGAGGTCAGCGGCGACTGGGCGATGGTTTGGGGGCGATACGTGTTCTTTGCCAACGGCAAGCTCTCGCATTGCGGCATCAACCAGTTCAACCTCGTTCGCACCGATGCCGGCTGGAAGATCGCCAATGGCGCATCGACGATCGATCCGGCAGCGTGCACGAAGAAAGAGCAAAAGATGAAGCCCTGACGCGACTGCGGGCTATCTCGGACTGTTGGCAGGTAATCGCGGCGGGGCAAAAGTGCTTGCTCCCGTGCCTCTGAAGAGTGGTGTAAAGATCCATTTCGAATGGTTCTCAATACCGTAATATGCGATCACAGATTTGCTGCGGCTCTGGCTGGCGACGCCGATAAACGGCGTATTCTCGGTCAGCACGTCAAACGTCTCGTCACCTTCGTTATCGCTGTCGAGGTTCGTATTGAGTGAGTTCACCAGCACGATCGCAAACCGATCAAAGATCTGCGGATTCGGGTTTGCGGGCAGGATACCGCCGTTATAGTTCTGGACGCGTCGGGCAAATCCGCCGATCGAATCTACGTCGGCCTTTATCAATCGCCATTTGCCATCCTCACTGAGCGGATCGACAGCGGCCGATGCCCTTAGGATCTGGCGCTTCTTGGTGCCGTAGGGCAGGCCCTCGAGCAGGTCGTCCATCGAACTCGGCAATTTCGCACCACGGTAGAATTCAACGTATTGGCGAATCGCGTCAGCGATCTCTTCGCCTCGTCGTATTGCTTCAAGTTCCTTTTCACGCTGGACTTGCTGCTGCACGGCCGGAGCAACAGCGAGAAGCCCAAGCGCAAAAATGACCATGATTCCCATCACGGCAAAAAGGGTCATTCCGCGTTCGTCGCTGCTAGGGCTTGCCATCGTCTACCGAGTCGTCAACGTCCTGTTTTAGCTTCTCGATCGGCCGCCCACCAGGCGGTTGAGGAGGCACATATCGGGGCAGATTATCGGGGATGCCGGGAATGCCCTTCATCGTCGTCGGATCGAATGGCTGCATGCCGCCGTCCGTTGGCCTGCCTGCGGTGCCTCCGGTAGCTGTGCCTATCGGGGCCTTTGAGATCGCGATCGGATGCCGGAAGCCGAGTTGGGTGTCCTCGAATATCACTTCGGCCGGTGAGATATCCACCAGTCGAAACCGGCCGCCGAGAATATCGTTCAATCGCGCGCCAAAGGGCGCCGTCTTGCCGGTCTCTATCAGGTATGCCGTATCGTTGTTATAACGCTTGCGGCCGATCATGCCGATGTATTGATAGCCCGGCTTTGGTGGTGCGGCTATTGATACAAAGACAGGATTTGAATAGAGCTTGCCGTCCGGCGTTCGCATCATCACCTGTGCCTGAGTTTCCTGGGCGATCAGATTGGCCGGAATATCGGTAAACGCACGCTGGCCGTTTACATAGGTCGTCGGCATCTCGGTCTGATTGAACAGGATACGGGCATCGGGCGGAATATGGTCGCCATTCAGTTCGAGCCGAAAGCCGCGCGAGCCCGCATAAACCGACTGCGGATTGGCAAACGCCAAGATGATGGGCGGCGTGGGCACCGGCGAAGGTGGCTTTGGCGGTGGCGGCGTAGGTATCGGCGTAGGCGGACAATCATCCTTGCATGGCGGCGGCGGCTCGTAAAAAGCGAAGATGTTACGGCCTGCATCGGGTGCGTAGGCATTGCCCGGCTGATACATCACGGGGGTCGTCTCGTAAACGAACTGCTGGTCCTGTGCCGACGGCAGGGCAACGTCATTTCGCGGAGCTCCCGGCGATGAACGCGGCGTCGGGGTCGGTGTTCCCTTTCCCGTCGCAGTGGTCGAGGAACCACCAAAAAAACTTCGTCCGAAGGCAAGATACAACGCAACGAGCGCAACAATGCCGAGCACCGCCGCGGCGATGATCTTATTGCGTTCAGCCGGAGATTTACCTTCGAATAGACCCATTACTGCTGCTGTGCCGGCTCTGCCGGGGCCGCGTTTGGCCGTCGGAAATACGCTGCCATCTCGATCCGCAGGCTCACGATCTCGCCGTGCATTTTGCCCTTTTTCGAGCGCTGATCCGGCTGCACCGGTGCCTGCGGCATCATTGACTGGCCGCCAACGGTCGAATTGATCCGGGCGGCGATGTTCTTTGCGGCCGGCGTGCCCGGCTGCCCGGCAGGCTGCGCCTTTTCCTTGTCCGATTCCGTGTCAGACGGGGCGAGCTCGACGGCGCTGACGATGACAAACTCGCGGCCCGTCTCGATCTCTCGTATGAACCGTCGCAGATTCTGATATGAGCCCTCAACGGTCGTCGTGATATACATTCCCGGATAAAGGCTGCGGAATTTAGCCCGGCCGCGTTCCTCGTCTGATTGCTGGCCTGTGTTCATATCAGCCGTGTCGAGCGGCTGATAGTCTGGGCCGGCCGTATTCACCAGCCCGTAGGCCGCGATCAGGCCGTTGATCCGCTGATAGAGCGCCGTGCGGCCGACGGTCGTTACCGGCAGAAATCGGGCTTCAAAATCATCTACGCTCGTGACGATCTTGTCCACCTGGTCCTGTGTTGTCGTGATCTCGCCATATTTTGTCTTCGCCGAAATGACCTCGGCCTCTGATCTGTCTGCCTCTGAGCGGTTCCGGGCCAGTTCGCGGTTCGACGGCAGGACGAGGGCAAAATAGATGCCTATCGCACCGAGCAGAGCGAGCAGCCCCAGGGCCATGGCCCCGATCTCAAGCGGGCCCCACATGCCGCCATAGACCTTTCGCGGACGATTTGGAGGTATGAGTGAAGCGGGTGCCTCAATAATGACCGTCTCGACCTCGGGCATTTCGTCCTCAGGATTCACTTGTGGATCGAGTTCCGCCACGCTTACTGCACGCCTCCGTTCTGTGCGACCTCAGTTGTCGGCGCGCTAGTCGAATAGCCATAGGCCGGCGTGTATATGAGCCTAAACGTGTATTCCGTATAGACGATGCGCTCATTTTCCTGCCGATCCTGGCCGCGCAGTTCGGCGGCAAACAGGCCCGAATTGTTCATATTCTCGATCATCGCCATCACGCTCGAGTAGTCACGGGCCAATACGCCAAACTCCAGCTCTGCCTTGATGCGGTCGCCGTCCTGATAGATATTCTCGACGGCTATGCGCGAGGCCGCCACGCTCGACGGGAGCACGGATTCGAGGTCGGCAAACAGCCGCGACCAGCCGAAGGTCTTATTTGCCACGAGCTTATGAGCGGCGGTCAGGAGCGCCTTCTGATCAGGCGTCAAGAGTTGCTGCACCTTTTCGCCCTCGCCCTTGAGCCGAGCTATCTCGGCCTGGCGTTCGGCTATCGCTGCGACCAACAGATCGTTGCGCTTCCTGTTGTCATTGAGACGATAGAGGCTGTACGCACCGACAACGAGGCTGACAAGCAGCAGCAAAGCCGCACCGAGATACGGCAACGTGCGGTTCCTAAACGGATGAGTGGATAGATTGAGATCGGCGATCACTTGCTAACTACAGAAGACAACATGTTACCACGACACGCAAGACGATGTCTTATCACGCCGAAAGCGCGTAAATTGTTGCAAAATTGTCGGCTTTTGCGTCAAGTCAGAACCGGGAGCGATAGCGACCGGATTCCGTCAACTATCGGGTGCGGCAAAGTTCGGCGAACTCGGCCCATTGATGTTTCGCGTGAGTCTTGACGAGCGGTGCAGGAATCCGGTCGCTACCGCTCCCGGTTCTGAATCGGCATCAACCTAACGGGCTAGTCTCTTCGTGGCGGCAGGTTGCGCTGGAGCTCTTCCTTTGAGATGTCGCGATAAGCGGCCACGCGGTTGCGGCCTTCGCGTTTGGCCCGATATAGGGCCGAATCGGCCATCTCGACCAGTTCTATCGGATCTGACGAGTCATCCGGAAATGACGCTACGCCGATGCTGACCGTGATGTTATGGGTCTCTTTCGAACCTTTGCTGACAATGCTAAACGGATAATTCTCGACCGTCGAACGGATGCGCTCGGCCGCTACGATGCCCTGTGCAAGCTCGGCGTCGAGCAGAAATGCTGCGAATTCATCACCGCCGAACCGCGCGGCGGCATCGCCGCTTCGCAGGTTTGTCATTATCGAGAATCCGATCTCTTCGATCGTTTTACTGCCCGTAAGGTGCCCAAACGTATCATTTACGCCCTTAAAATTGTCGCCGTCCATCATCAGCACGCAAAACGGGCGGTTGTC
>CAZMQR010000182.1:0-5634 GCA_964568325.1 uncultured Chloracidobacterium sp.
CGCGAGGTCAAAGCCGACCGTCGCCCCGACTCGATGCCCTGCGGCGGTAATTTCTCGCATTTCAAATGCCTGGCCTGTGTAATAATTCACACCTCCAAACATGATCGTGGCTATTGACGGGCCCTCGCGCTCGATCAGTGCAATGATATCCTCAGTCCGAAGGGTCGATTCGCCCTCGCGTGGTGCGACCTCGATGAGCGATTCGCTCGGATCAAGCCCGTGAAACTTTATCTGCGATTCGACCGCGTAACGGTCTGACGGGAATGCCCCTTTTTCGATGACGATCTTGTGTCGCTCAGGCGTGGGCCGGTAAAACGATACAAGCAACAGGTGAAGATTCACCGTGAGCGAATTCATCACGACCGTCTCAACCGGTTTGGCCCCGACGATCGCCGCCATCTGCTCGGTCAGGAATTCGTGATACGGCAGCCACGGCTTTCGTGCGTGCAGATGCCCCTCGACCGCCAGCCGCTGCCAGTCGTCAAGCTCCTGATCGACATACTCACGCGCCTTTTTCGGCATCAGGCCAAGCGAATTGCCCGTGAAATAGATCGGCTCAATGCCGTTAACCGGCTCGGGGAAATGGAACCGGTCGCGGAAGCAACTCAGTGCGTCGCTAGCATCCAACACGGCGAGGGAATATGAGGATAGGTCATTCATCGTCTTCATCCAGCCACAGTGCTATAACATCGACATCGTACTTTTCGAGGACGGGATCGGCCGTCATTAAACGAAGGCCATGGTTCCTCGCCTGTGCGACAAGGAGCCGGTCAAAGGGATCTTTGTGCAGAAGAGGGAGTTCTGCGACCGCGAGGGTGTCCCGCATTGAGACGGCAAGTTGCGAAAAACCAGAGACCTCAAGAAATTCGCGTACTAACTCGCCGGGCGGCTTCGGAAGGGAAAGTTTCCCGATCGACCATTTGATCGCAATCTCAAGACCCGTTACCGACGATAAGAAGATCGTCTGCGTCGAATCAGTTAGAATAGCGCGCGCGGACGGCTTAAGCAGCGGACTTTTGTCTGCGGCCCAAATTAGCACATGAGTATCAATGAGGATACTCATTTCACATCACCGCGCTCGTCACTCCCCGCCTTTAATACCCTATCGAGGAATGTGTCGGCCTCACCCGTGAAATAGGCCATCGTCTCATCATCGAGCGAGTCAAAGTCATCGTGAATCTTGATCTGGCCCTCGTACATCCCGATCCAGTCGCTCTTCCTCTTAATAGGAACTGGCGTCAACCGCACGGTCTCTTCACCATTGCGGGTGATAACGACCTCTTCGCCCTCAAGGGCTTTGTTGATCATTTGACTAAGCTTGGACTTTGCCTCGTAGACGCTGACTTTCATAGGTCGAGTATCGCCTAGTCAGACTAGCGAGTCAAGTCAAACCTGTCTTGCACAAGATTCAGCCAGTTCAATGCTGCACCGTAAAGGAGCATTTCCTTGATCGACTCTTCGTAATCCATTGATTCGATAAGGCTTCCGGGCTCGGCCTCGCCGAGAGGGAACGGATAATCGCTGCCGAGCATTACCTGGTCGGCACCGACGAGTTTGACAAGATAGTCGAGCTTTGCCGGTTCATGGACTAGGGAATCAAAGTACATTCGGCCAAGATATTTGCGCGGGCTGTGTTCATTATCGGTAAACAGGTCTGGACGGACGTTAAACCCGTGCTCGATACGTCCCAAGGTCGCGGGAAAGGCTCCACCGCCGTGCGCGAAACAAATACGCAGTTGCGGCAGGCGTTCGAGCGTACCCGAAAAGATCAGCGAACAGATCGCCCGCGAAACCTCGGCGGGCATGCCGACGAGCCACGGCAGCCAATATTTCTGCATGTCTTTTTCGCCCATCATGTTCCATGGATGGACGAAAACAGCCATGCCGAGCCGCTCACAGGCCTTGAGGAACTCAAAAAACTGAGGTTCGCCAAGGTTCAACTGGTTGACATTCGTTCCTATCTCGACACCGACGAGGCCGATCTCCTTGCAGCGTTCAAGCTCCCTGATGGCCATCTCGGTGTCCTGCATCGGGACCGTCCCAAGACCGACGAAGCGTCGTGGAAATTTCGCGACGGCCTCGGCGATGTCATCGTTTAGGAATCTTGCGATCTCGGCCCCGTCCTTTGGTTCGGTCCAGTAGCTGAACATCACGGGCACGGTCGAGAGGACCTGAACAGTTACACCCGATGCATCGCATTCGTCAATGCGCCTTTCAGGTGACCAGCAATTGGAATCAATGTCGCGAAATGAAACGCCATCGTCACGCATCATTCGAGCGCAGCAGGGCTTGTAATGGTCGAGCCAGATAAAGCCACCATAGCCGAACCTGTCCTTCCAGCGCGGGATATCGCGCGGAAGGATGTGGGTGTGAACGTCTATCTTTAGCATCGTGGTTTAGCTGACGACCGGCGGCGGTTCCATCATCGCACCGCAGTTTTTGCATGTGCAGAGACTTTCGTCACTGTAGAACCTTTTGAAAACACCCTGAAACTGCGTGGTAATGTCGCCAAGCTGAAAATACTCTTCGTAGAGCTTGTTATTGCACCTCTCGCAAAACCACATCAATCCGTCGAGTTCGCCCTCGCGGCGTTTGCGCTCGATAACGAGTCCGACGGTATTCTCGCCGCGGATCGGATTGTGCGGAATTCGCGGCGGCAAAAGAAACATTTCGCCTTCGCGGATCGTGACCTCGACAGGCTTGCCGTCTTCCTGTATCTGCACCTTGATGTCGCCCTCAAGCTGGTAAAAAAGCTCTTCGCCCTCGTCCCAGTGATAGTCCTTTCTTGAGTTAGGCCCGCCGACGACCATGACGATGAAGTCATCGTCGGCATAGACGCACTGGTTTCCGACCGGCGGCTTGAGCAGATGTCGATGCTCGTCTATCCACAGTTTGAAGTTAAATGGCCTTCGGATCTGCATATCCTTATTGAGTGGTTTGGCGCTATTATAAACCCAAACGGTCAGCTAGAGATAATCAGGTGCGTGTGGACCGTTCGCGCACAGAGAATGCATTTTTGGGAGGGCAAAAATGACCGATATTCAGATCAATGAAGAGAAACTGAACGAACTACTCGGCCGGTTCGTGTCCGATGTTGGAGCGACGATCAGTGCCGGTTCAATAATCATAGGCGAAAAGCTGGGTCTCTACCGGGCGATGGGAGAGCCAAATGAACGGGTGAGCGCGGCAGAACTGGCGAGCCGGACGGGAACTAACGAAAGATACGTCCGTGAATGGCTCAACGCTAATTCTGCGAGCGGCTATGTAAGCTATGATGCAGATCTGGACGCCTACTATATGACGGATGAGCAGGCGTTCATCATGACGAGTGATAGCAGTCCGGTCTATGCTCCGGGAGCTTTTGTCCTCGCGGCTGCGGCACTAAAGGCCGTGCCGAAGATGGTCGAGCGCTTCAAAACCGGCGACGGGCTCGGGTGGCATGAGCACGATGCCGATCTCTTTTGCGGTACGGAGCTATTCTTTCGCCCCGGCTACAATGCGCATTTGGTCAATGAGTGGATACCCGCGCTTGATGGGGTTGAGGACAAACTCAAGGCCGGAGCAAAGGTCGCCGACGTCGGCTGCGGCCTTGGGGCCTCGACGATCATCATGGCGAAAGCCTATCCGAACTCCGAGTTTATCGGTTTCGACTACCATGACAGGTCAATAGAACAGGCCCGCGAACGGGCCGATGCCGCAGGCGTCGGCGAGCAGGTCAGATTCGAGGTCGCAGCGTCAAAGGATTTTCCCGGGGCCGGCTATGATCTGATCACGTTCTTTGACTGCCTTCACGACATGGGCGACCCGGTAGGTGCGGCACAGCATGTAAAAAGCGCCTTAAAGGATGATGGGACCTGGATGATCGTCGAGCCTTTCGCCAACGACCGGCATGAAGACAATCATAATCCGGTCGGCCGCGTCTATTACTCTGCTTCGACGATCATCTGCACTCCGGCTTCGCGATCACAGGAAGTCGGGCTCGGGCTCGGGGCCCAGGCCGGTGAGGCGAGGCTCCGTGATGTGGCATTGAAGGGTGGTTTCTCAGGCTTTCGACGTGCGACTGAAACGCCGTTCAACCTTATCCTGGAAGCACGGCCGTAGAATTTGCGATCACAGCTCAGCGAGTGTTTCGGCCGTCCGCCAGTTGCGACCTGTCACCGATATCTTTAGCCTTTTTTCGATAAAGCTCTTGCCGAGTATGCTGTCAGCCACGCCCATCGGCAGGTGGCAGTATATTTCTCGGCCTCGGACCGTAAAACGCTCCTGAGGCGGCGCAGCGGCCATCAACTCACGGACCTTCTCCGCCGGCATTTCTTCCTTAAGAAAGAGCACGTGCATTTCCTTGTGGCTCTCAAACTGGCCGGCGAATGGATTCGCGGCAAGTATCTCGTGGATCGAGCTTTGGTCTCGGACCATCACTGAGATCGCCCGGCCAAATCTCTCGTTTAGAGCCTTCTCGATCTTTGTGACTAGCTTGCTCTCTGCAGTCTTTGCAACGTCAAACGCGATATTCCCGCTGTTGATATAGGTCTTGACGCTGCTGAATCCGAGCGATTCGAATAGGGCCGCGAGCTCCCCCATCTTTATCATCGTGTTGCCGCCGACATTGATGCCACGCAGCAGGGCGACATATCGCATAAAAAAATAATACGACATCGCGGAACAAATCTTGTCGCGCTCCGGACAGTTTTCCCGCATATAGGGGCAAAGGCAACTATTTCAATGGGGGACTCAGGACGATGAAGAAACATGCGATGTTGATCAAGATGGCGGCAATTCTTGCCCTGGCAGCGGCAACGGCGGTGTCGCAGACGCTCGATGCATTCAACCCAAATGCCGATCTGCCCGTATATCAGGCCCACAAACTGCCTGACGGCAAGATCCTGATCTGCGGCAATATAACCAAGATCGGGAACGTGACCACCGGCTATTTGACGAGATTGAATTCTGATGGCACTCGTGATGCCTCGTTTGTCTCGCCGAATCCAAGCGGCATTGTTAACCAGATCATACCGCTGCCTGACGGCAAGTTTGTCATCACCGGCGGTTTTGACCTCGTCGGAGGCCTCACGCGGCGGCGCGTTGCTCGACTCAATGCGGACTTTACCGTGGACGCTTCATTTGACGCAGGTATCACCTCCGGTAACGGCGTGGGACGGGGAGCTCTGATGCCCGACGGAAAGATCGTTCTCGGTATAAGCAGTGCGATCTCGTGGGGCGTGTATCGGCTTAATACTAACGGTTCGATCGACAATACATTTGTAGAGCCCGAATTAAATAGTATTGCAAGCAAGGTCGTATACGATGCTACGTTGAATAAGATGTATGTCATCGGCGGCTTCAATACGGTCAATGGCACGACGCGACGCGGGATAATGCGACTCAACCTTGACGGATCGGTCGATACCGCATTTCAGCCGCCGACGATATCTGGTACAGGGACCTTCTACGACATGGTCCCGATGCCGGACGGGAAGATCTATGTGGCCGGCACTGTGCAGGGCCTGGGCGGGGAAACGGGCCGGAACTACATCGCTCGTCTTAACAGTAATGCGACCCTGGATACGACATTCGCCTCGGTGGCATTTGGGACGGGGATCAATCCGGGTGTCTATTCAATAGAAGTTCTTCCAA
>CAZMQR010000183.1:0-5612 GCA_964568325.1 uncultured Chloracidobacterium sp.
CCTTCGCGACCTCGGCGGCATCCTCGTGCTCGACCTGATCGACATGGAAGACCGCCGTAACCGGCACAAGGTGTCGCAAGCCCTGCAAGAGGCCCTGCAAAAAGACAAGTCGCCGACCAAGGTGCTGTCGTTCAACGACTTTGGCCTGATCATCATGACCCGCAAACGCGTCAAGCAATCGCTCGAACGCACCATGTGCGCACCGTGCGAATACTGCGAAAGCTCCGGCTGGGTCAAATCGCCGACCACCGTCGCTTACGAGATACTCGCCGAGGCGAGGCGCCTCTCAAAACAGGTCGAAGACATCCGCCACACCACGCTCCGCGTTCACCCCGAGGTCTCAAAGGCCCTCCGCAACAGTGAGCGAGAGGTCATGGAGGAAATTGAGCATTACCTCGGCAACGTGGACGTTACGGCGGATCGGTCAGTGCATCAGGCCCAGTTCGATTTTGCGTTTATTTAGACGTCACGGCGTAATTTGTCCGACCGAAATGGCGTCCTTAGGGACGCTATTTTCATCTTCGAAACCGCATCAATTCAGAGCCGGGAGCGGTAGCGACCGGTTTCTTCTTACGCGATTCCTGAAACAAGGTCGAGAAAGGCTCGATCTGTCCGAAACCGCTATTCACAGCAATTTCAACTCGCCGGAATCCGGTCGCTCTGATTTGTGTTCCGGCTGCGTCCGGCGGTTGTCGAGGCTTGTCCGGCCACCCTAGTACACGTAAGCGATGGCGGGCAAACGACTACGTTGCCAACGCCAAATGCTGTCCCTATCCCGAACTGCTGTTTGGCGAATTCTGGCTCCGACAATAAAACAACGTTGGTGCCCGATCTTTTGTTCGAAGGGCCGATCATCCTACGAGGTTTGCTTCTTTCTGTATTCGGCGATCAGCTTCCTTATCTTCTCAATATCCTTAGCATCAGAGCGTGCCTTAAGGAATGCTTCAAGCTCATCAGCGGCATCACCATATCTCGCCTGATCCCGATAGACAAGAGCTAATTCAAAGATCAGGTCCGGGCTTACCGTCTTGCTTAGCTTCTTTGCCTGAAGCAAATGCTTTTCTGCATCGTTCAGTTTCTTATCCTGCCGTTCCGCCGCGCCGAGCGTCCACAGGACAGGCACGGAGTTAGGGCTCATCAGGTGGGCCTGGTTCAACGCAACGATCGCCGCCGGATAATACTTGAGCTGGTGGAGAGCCAGCCCGAGATAATAAAACGATTTTGGACTTTTGGGATTGACGTCGGTCGCCTTCATCAGCAGCGGAAACGCCTCACCATATTTGCCATCGGCGATCAGTTCTTGACCGAGCCGGTTGAGAGCAAGAAAGTAGTTAGGAAAGAGGTTGATCGCATCTCTCAGGCCCTTTAGCCCCTCGACACGCCGCCGCTTGGGAAACAGGTCGATGGCATCCTCATAGGCCCGCTTGGCGTCCTTGGGTATCTCCTGAACAAAAACGACGCTCGCCTCCGCCTCTTCAAGACTGCCTTTTCTCGGCAGCAGATAAAAATCCCTGACCTCAAGAGTATTTCCCCCGCCCGCTCCGCGAACCGTGCTGGTATAGATCTCGATCAGTTGCGTTTGCTCAAGCAGATCGTGCTTAAACGGAAGGACCTTGACCGTATAACGGCCGTCGATCAGTCCGTTAAACTCATACCGTCCTGTCCCATCGGTGTATGCCCGATTTATCACCTGGTAGTAGTCGTTGAGCAGTTCGACATTCACCTCAGCGAGCGGATTACGGCGTTGGTCGTATATCGTGCCCATGATGGCACTGCCATACGCCTGAGGCACCAACACAATCCCGGCGAAGAAGAGAAGGAAAAAACGCGGGATATTCACCCGTAATTTTACGTATTTCATGCAACAAACTCCTGAGCAAAGATCAGATCCGTGTGGAGAGAATTATATCACCAGTAACTGTTTGCAAGGAATCCTTGCTTGATTTCGCCTAAATATGACCGGATGATTAGAGTTAGCCATTGGTTGTCCGCAGCCGGTTGGTTTTACTGGCATGATGGAAAGAAACTACCGCGACGCCGTCCACGATATTATTCGTGTTAACGTTGGGGCCGCTGAAGGAAAACTAATCGGGAGCCTCATAGATTCACCCGAGTTTCAGCGGCTCCGGAGGATCAGGCAGTTGGGTTTGGCGTATTTTGCGTATCAGTCGGCTGAGCATTCCAGGTTCTCGCACAGCCTGGGGGCGTATCATCTTGCGGGGCGGATGCTGGCCAAGTTGCGCTCCCGATACGATATATCTAGCGAAGCCGAACTGACCGTCCGTGTAGCGGCGCTCGTGCATGATCTGGGCCACGGGCCGTTCTCACACGTCATCGAGTCGATACTTGGCTTTCACCACGAGGATTTTACTGTTCAGGCCGTCCTCAGCCAGGACACCACGGTGGGACGGCTTCTGAATGACTTCTCGCCGACGCTGGCCGCAGATGTCGCCGGCATCATTCGGGGCGATTTTCGGCCGAGGGCCCTCGGACAACTCGTGTCGTCACAGTTGGATGTCGATCGGATGGATTATCTGCTGCGTGATTCGATGATGACCGGTGCAAAGTACGGTATCTACGATCTTGAGTGGGTGATCAGGTCCATCGAGATCGATGAGGAGGCGGACCACTTGTATGTGGCGGCCCGCGGAAAATATGCGGTCGAGGATTACCTACAGGCCCGCTATTATATGTATCGTCAGGTCTATTTTCACCGGACGCTGCGTTCGGCCGAGGCCGTGTTACGAATGCTGCTCAAGCGGGCAATGGCCTTGTTTGCGGCCGGCAAACTATGCTGGCGGGCAGAAGGGACGGCAATGGAGCGAGTTTTGGCGGCCGAAAAACTCGACCTCAAGGCCCATCTCGAACTGGACGATAACGACATTTTGTTCAGCATTAAGCAGTGGCGTTCATCCCGCGACACGATCCTCGCCGATCTTACGAGTCGATTCCTCGAGAGGCGGCTCTTCAAGGCCCTAGACCTCGATATGCCGGAGTGCGAACGTCCCGCCTTTGTTGCCGCGGCCCGCGCGGTCGTCGAGAACGCTGGCTTTGACTCTGACCATTACTTTGTTGAGGATGAGGCCGGCGATGCACCCTACGCCTTCTACTCAAAGCATTCGGCCGACCCAAAGGACCTGATCTTTGTGGAGGACGGTTATTCGCGGCCGGTCATCCGGGAAATATCCGAGGTGAGCCCGGCCGTCCGCGGGCTGCAGGAAGGCTATCGCATCCACCGGATTTGCTTTCCGGGTGAGATAAAGGATGATGTCCTGGCCCTCTACCATGTTTAGACGCGCGGCGATGTGTGTGCTGCTGCTCGTCGTCTCGTGCGCTCACGCGGCAGCACAGCGCTACGCGGTGATCGCTCCGGATGATGCTCCGGCGAGTCGAACCTTTTCAGAGCGTGTCACGACAGAACTTGCGAGAAAGCACGAGGTGCTCGATGCCTCGATGGTAAGGCCGGCATTCTCAGCCACAAGGCCCGACGACCCATACAATATGACACGCGAGAATGCCCGGACGGCTGCGGCGGCGATCGGATGCGATGTCTTCGTCCTGGTGCGGGCGGCAACGGTTCGTCGCAGTTCGTCGGCGAGGTCCGAGTACTACGAGGCGGCGGCCTTTATTTATCTCGTCAGTGCCCGAAGCGGCCGGCTGGTCTTGTGGAAAGGGCTAAGCTACGACGATACGACGCCGGCCGCGGCTGAGGAAGCGCGGGATCGCGCGGTGCCACCCCTCGCCGAGGAGCTGCAAACCGTCTGGGCCAAGACCGCAAAGGCCGAACTCGCCGAACCCGAGCCGGCCCGGATCGAGGAAGCACCCGAGGGTGAGGTTCCGAAGAATGAGTGGTTTCGTGCTCCGATCCCGTACCGCAGGATCAAGCCGGACTATACATCAGAGGCAGCATTCTACGACGTGGAGGCAACGGTTGATATTCAAGTGGACCTCGCGGCTGATGGTACTATCATCAGGACCGAGATCGACCGCTGGGCAGGCTTTGGCCTAGATGAATCGGTAGAGCGGGCTGTGCGCTCGATGAACTGGAGGCCTGCCGAACGAAAAGGCAAGCAGCAGGCGATGCGTTTTCTTCTTCGCTACAATTTCAGAGAAACAAAATAATAAACCCGGAACGCGGTAACATTCCGGGCCTTTGCGGGTGTTTCTCTTCGCTAGAGCTGCCTAGATCTCGTCATCGTTCTCGGCGTCGATCTTCATCGCTTCGTCAATATCGAACTCCTCGACGGACTCGTCTTCGCCCTCGTTGTCGGCGTCAACATCGGCATCGTCACCGTTCAGGAGTTGGCCGACCAGCGGTATCTCGATGCCGCCGCGGATATAGTCGCCCATTTCGTCGAACTCATCCTCCTGCTTGCGGTTCTGTGTCGGATCGTAGGCGATCTCGACATTGCGATAATGCTTCATGCCGGTGCCGGCCGGAATAAGCCGGCCCATGATGACGTTCTCTTTGAGGCCGCGAAGGTAGTCAATGCGGCCCGAGATCGCCGCCTCGGTAAGGACACGTGTGGTCTCCTGGAAGCTGGCCGCCGAGATGAAAGAATCGGTCGAAAGCGAGGCTTTCGTGATGCCGAGCAACAGCGGCTCACCAACCGCGGGCATTCCTCCTTCCTCGACGACTCGTCGATTCTCCGTATCATATCGGAAACGGTCGACCTGTTCCTCGAGCAGGAATTCGGTGTCGCCGACCTCCTTGATCTTGACCCATCGAAGCATCTGCCGAACGATCACCTCGATATGCTTGTCGTTGATGTTAACGCCCTGCAAACGATAGACTTCCTGGATCTCGTTGACGAGATAATTTTGCAGAGCTTCCATTCCCAGCACGCGAAGAATGTCGTGCGGATTGAGCGGGCCGTCCATGAGCGGCTCGCCCGAGCGGACACGGTCGTCTTCCTGCACGTTGATGTGCGTACCGCGCGGGATGTCGTATTCGCGTTCGCTGCCGTCGTCGCCGATGACGATGATCTTGCGTTTACCCTTTGAGATCGGGCCGAATTTGACCGTTCCGTTGATCTCAGACATCATCGCGGTTTCGCCTGGGCGGCGAGCTTCAAAAAGTTCGACGACACGCGGCAGACCGCCGACGATATCCTTCGTCTTGGTGGTTTCACGCGGAATTTTTGCGATCACGTCGCCCGGTTCGACTTTCTGGCCGTCCTCAACGATGAGGTTGGCACGGATCGGCATCTGATATGTCTTTTGAACTTTGTTGCTGGTGTTGCGTATCTCGATTCGCGGCTGGTTCTTTTCGTCAGAGTCCTTAACGACAAGCCGCTTTTGGCCGGTGACCTTATCAATCTCTTCTTCGACCGTTTTCCCTTCCTTGAGGTCCTGGTATTTAATAACTCCCTTGACCTCGGTCAGGATAGCAAAAGTGAATGGATCCCAAGTGACGAGCACATCGTCCTCTTTGACCTTTTGGCCGTTCTTGACGTGAACTTCGGCGCCGTAAACGACCTTATAATGCGCAACCTCACGGCCCCGCTCGTCAACCAACGCAAGCTCGGACTGGCGGCGCATCGAGATCATTTCGCCGTTGCGGTTCTTTACGACATTTAGGTCGCCGAGATATTTGACGGTTCCGTCCATGG
>CAZMQR010000184.1:0-5555 GCA_964568325.1 uncultured Chloracidobacterium sp.
CGACGAGCCGGCCGCCCTTGAGAAACGCGATCGACGGAGACGACGGCATGTAACCGGTGAAGTATTCACGAGCCGCCTCGGTCGCATCGATATCGGCCCCGGCAAACACCGTGATCGAGCGGTCGGGCTTTGCATCCGATTGCTGCAAGGCCATTGCGATTCCCGGCCTGACGCCGCCGGCGGCGCAGCCACAGACGGAATTTACCACGACCATAACCGTGCCGTCTGTATTGGTTACGGCGTCGGTAACGGCCTCGGACGTCTTTGTCTCTTCGATGCCGAGCTGAGCAAGCTCAGCGCGCATCCCATGGATCATCATTTCTGGATATGGCATATATTCTCGAAGTCAGGTAATCCTGAACTTTTTTTCAAGTATCCGTTCTGCGGGCAATTTAGTCAAGACGGCTTACATATTGCGGATGGGCGATGCAAACTCTAGAATTGCGCACATGGCCCTCGAGATCGAAAAAAAATATCGTATTGACAAGAAGATGCTCGTCGAACTGACGGCACGCCTTGCCGAGCTTGGGGCGGTATTTACAAATGAGACCTTCGAGGAGAATTACCTTCATCAAGGGGGCGATCTTGTAGAAAGAAACGCATTTCTCAGACTCCGCAAGACCGCCACCGGGAACACTTTGACATTCAAGGAGAAGGTCACCGCGGATGGTGATCTCAAACGCCAGATCGAATTCGAGACCATCGTTTCGGATGTCGAAGCGACCGAGAGCATCATCGAGAGACTCGGTTACGAGTTGGTCATCGTCTACGAAAAGCGACGCAAAGCGTGGAAACTCGGAAAGGTCGAGGTAGTTCTCGACGAGTTGCCATTCGGTTTTTACATGGAGATCGAAGGCCCGACGAAGGAGATCAGAAGAGCAGAAAAGCTGATCGGCGCCGACCGGCTCGAACCCGAAGCACGCGGCTATCCGGGGCTTACGCTCAGATTCGGCCGGGCGACCCGACGCGGGGTGATCGAGGCTCGGTTCGGTAGAAAAACGAAACGAACCACCTAATCCGGCGTGTCCTGGCCGATGAAGTAGGCCTGCGAATCGAAGCCGCACCCGTTTGCCGCAACCCTCTGATAGGATCCGTCCGGCATTAGGGCCCACGCATTCGCCTGATCACGGAGATACACGTCGAGTGCCGTATCCGTTAGATATCTTCGAGCCGCCCTGTCAAGCACCGGCACGAGAACTTCGACACGCCGATCAAAGTTGCGCTGCATGATGTCGGAACTACCGATATAAACCTCACCTTCGCCGCCATTTGCAAATGAATATATCCTGCTGTGCTCGAGAAAACGGCCGACGATCGAACGAACACGAATGTTCTCGGACATGCCCTTAACACCAGGCCTGAGACAGCAAATTCCCCGGACAATGAGGTCGATATCTACGCCGGCGAGCGATGCCGAATAAAGCTCTTCGATGACCTCAACGTCAGTTAGACTGTTGACCTTGATGATGATCCGCGCCGGCCGGCCGTCGAGCTTATTTCCGGTCTCGCGGCGGATAAGCGAGATCATCCGCGTCCGAAGGTGCATCGGCGATATGATCAGATGCTTAAATTTAACCGGACGAGAGTAACCCGTTAGAAAGTTGAACAGTTCCGCAGCATCCGCGGCGATATCTCGATCTGCGGTCAGCAGCCCGATATCCGTATAGACCCCGGCGGTTATCCGATTGTAATTGCCCGTCGAGATATGCACATAGGATCTCAAAACGTCCTTTTCGCGGCGAACCACAAGAAGGACCTTGCCGTGCGTCTTGAGCCCCTTGATGCCGTACACGACCTGAACGCCCGCGTTCTCCAACAGCTTCGCCCACTCGAGGTTGTTTTCCTCATCAAACCGGGCCATGAGTTCGACGAGGGCCGTAACTTGCTTGCCTCGCCGACTCGCTTCGATAAGCGAATCAACGACTTGCGAGTCCCTTCCCGTGCGGTAGAGACATATTTTTATGGCTTGCACCTCGGGATCCTCTGCAGCTTCCGCGAGAAACTCGGTTACCGCGCCGAACGATGTAAAGGGGTGATGAAGCAGAATATCTCGACGCGCAACGATGCCAAAGATATCCTCGGTGTTCGACATTGCCTTAGGAAAGACCGTCCGAAACGGCACGTCCTTCAACTCAGAATGATCGAGGTCGTAGAGCTGCATGAGGTCGGGGATGTTGAAGAAGCCTTCGTTCTGCTCCACATCGTTGCGGGACAGGCCGATGCCTTTTGCAAGTCTCTTGACCATCTTGTCCGGCATCGTTCCGGCGACCTCGAGCCGAACCGGAAAGCGGTCGTGGCGGCGGTGCAATTCGCGCTCAAGCGTGCTGAGTAGATCACCGGCTTCGTCTTGCCGCAGTTCGATCTCAGCGTCGCGCGTCACGCGAAACAGGAACGCATCGCCGACTTTCATTCCCGGAAACAACTCGCCAGCGTTTGCCGAGACCACGTCCTCGACTAACACGAATCTGTCGTTGCCTCGCCCGATCGGGATCAACCGAGGAACTGTCGGTGGAAGCTTTATCCGGACGAGACGCTTCCCGCCGTTTGCACGCATGACTTCACCCGGGATCAAGGCTTCGGCTGAGATATAGAGACCGAGGTTAAGACTTAGGTTTGAGACATACGGAAAAGGATCGTCCCGATCGATGGCCTGAGGCGTCAGTAGCGGAAAGATGTTTGCCCTGGAGTACTCGTCAAGCCGCCGTCGTTCCGCTGGGGTCAACCGCTCATAACGTTCGATCCGAAGTCCCGCTTTCCTCAGGCCCGGAAAGATCTGCTTTCTTAAGCACTTTGCCCGCAGCCTGAGCATCGGCTGCAGCCGCTCACGGATCGCTGCGAGTTGCTCGGCCGGTGTCAGCCCGTCAGGCGACAGCTTGGTGACGCCCTCGGCCTGCTGCTGCATCAGCCCTGAGACGCGGATCATAAAGAACTCGTCGAGGTTGGTGGAGAAGATCGAAAGGAACTTGAGCCGCTCCAGCAGCGGCCGCGCTTCATCCACGGCCTCGTCGAGCACGCGCCGATTGAATTCGAGCCAGCTCAGCTCGCGATTGAACAGCCGGCGGTCGCTCGCCGAACCGATAGCATCCGGTAATGCGGCAACGGGCTCACCCAACCCCTTTGTCTCGGCATCCATCATTTCCTAATGCCGATCTCCCGAGGCGAATCACCATCACCCGTGATCTCTATCTCAATTATCCGGTGCCCTTCGGGCACGGCCTTTAGGCGATCCGCCCATTCGATGATGGTTACTGCGTTGTCATTGACAAGGATATCTTCGAGCCCAACATCGCCGGCCGGATCGCCCGACGCATCGAGCCGCCACAGATCGATGTGGAAGATATCCAGTTCCTTCGTCCTGTAGAGATTAACGAGTGCAAAGCTCGGGCTTGTTACCTCGTCCACGTCGTAGCCGAGTCCGTGCAAGATGCCCTTTGTCAGCAGCGTCTTTCCCGCGCCGAGTCTGCCGTAGAGCAATATCAGGTCACGCGGCCCTATCTCTGCGGCAAGAGCATTGCCGATCTCGAAAGTTCTCTCAGATGAGTCGGACACGAACTTTTGCTCTCTCATTTGACAGTGTTCCCGTCCTCTAATCCGGCAAACACCTCTGTCAGGCATTCGCGCACATCCGACGCTGTCATTACACGCTTTCCGTACTTCTTCTCGGCAACATCACCGGCCATTCCGGCTACATAGACGGCCGCAATGACGGTCTCGAATATTTCGATGTCCATTCTGACCGCCTGCGCGGCAAAGCCCGCGAGAATGCCCGTCAACGTATCGCCATTCCCGGCCTTGCCAAGGCCCGAGTTGCCGGTCGGATTGACGACAACACGGCCGTCAGGGTGGCCGATCAGCACGCGTTCGCCCTTGAGGACGAGAATCACGCCATTTTTGGTCGCAAAATCACGAACCGCATCCACGCGGTCTTTCAGGACGCCTTTGTCGTTCGTTCCCAATAACCGCAGAAACTCACCCTCGTGGGGCGTCAAGATCAAGTCAGTACCACCTGCGGTAGCGGGTGGTTGAACGTACCCACGATCAAACGGCGAGAAGAAGCACAAAGCTCCGGCATCAACGATTACAGGCCTTCTCCGTGTCGAAACGATCTGACGGGCCAACCTTTCGATCTCGGGATCATTCGCATCCAGCCCGCACCCGACCGCGATCGCATCGGCCTTCTCAAGATGCCAGCTAAACTCATCTGACTCGACCGTCGAAAGTATCACCTCCGGCAGCAGCCGCGATGCGACCTCTGCCTTCGCAGCGGCGGGACACGCCAGCGTGACCAGCCCAACCCCAGACCGCATCGCCGCATTCGCTGCCAGCACGGCCGCACCGGAATAATCTTCGGAACCCGCTGCGATCATCGCTTGTCCGCGTTTGTTCTTATAGGAATCGTGCTGAAACCGTGATTTATAGAGCCAGTTATATGCGTCGTTACGGTCGGCTACATATGTTTGAGATTCGAGATCCTCAATGAGCTCATAGGGCGAGCCAATTTCGGCAATGATCAATTCTCCGCCATAACTCGATGCGGGTGCGAGAACATTCGCTGGCTTCGGAGCCGAAAAAGTGACCGTAACATCGGCCTGAAACGCTTCGCCGATCGGCGCACAAAAGTCTGAATTCAAACCGGACGGAATGTCTACTGAGAGAGCTAAACGCCCGGATTCGTTGAGAGTATTCATATGCCGAATAACGTTTCCAAGCCATACATCCAACGGACGGCCTAATCCCGTTCCAAAAACAGCATCCACGACGATGTCCCAGTCCTGCCGGGCATTTGCCAGCCATGCATCGAATTCCTCCTGCGAGTTTATCTCTCTGAGAAGATCAACAAACCGTTCTGCCGCATCGAAATTGATCCGCGCATCGCCCCGCGTATCTGCAACCTTACCAAAAATAAGGATCTCGACTGCGGCATCCGCCAGGGCAAGTTTCCAACCCAACGCCGCACCATCACCGCCGTTGTTGCCTTTGCCGCAAAGGATCAGGATCGACTTGCCCTTGACCGAGCCGCCGAGTTTCTCCGTAATGACCCGCGCGACAGCATGGGCGGCGTTTTCCATCAACAGAATTGACGGAATGCCGTAACGCTCGGTCGTCAGGCGATCGACCTCACGCATCTGGGCGCTGGTCAGCACCTTTTGCATACAAACCATATTCCCACGAAATACACGAAAAGCACGAAAAGATAAGAGCCTCTTTTTTGTGTCCTTTCGTTTATTTCGTGGGCAATAGATCGCAACAAAAAGGCCGCGTCCCATCGGAGACGCGGCTCGGATCAATTTGGAGATCGTGAACGAACTCAAGTTACAAGAGCGGCGGTCAAAATGTTTGCCACTGTGCTCTTACACGCTTATCTTCCGTTCATGTAATAGAAACGGCCATTCACGGATTGGTTCCACATTTCCATACGTTTTGATCTGCAAAAAATGGGCGAGGCCCTAATGGCCTCGCCCTGAACATCCGCGTAGCGGACGATTCGCGGCCACGTAATTACGGGTCCATCACCTCGGGGCCGGTGCCGGCGATGAAGTCGAGGTCGGCGATGT